>CALXYT010000006.1 GCA_944393045.1 uncultured Succinivibrionaceae bacterium
TGAAATAAAATAAAAAACTCCTGAGTACTAGAGCACTCAAGAGTTCTTTGGTTAAACTTTTAAATTAGCAGAGATCATTCTCTATACAAGTAGAGGTGTCATTACGTTTCCAATCAATAACACCATTATCTGCCCCGCCAAATTTAGGGTCAAGAATGTAAGTTGCACCTTTTAAACCATTAGTATTCTTCGCTGTTGCTGTAATTTTACCGTTAGTAACTACAATTGTGGAAATGTATTTCGTTGAATAATCCGTTCCCTTAGCAATTCTATAACCATCACCTTTGGCAGAAGTACCATTAGTAGTAGTACACTTTGTTTGTGTCATATCACCACCAGCTGTATGGTTATTAGAAGGACCTTCTGCAAAGAAACATAATTCAACTTGCTTCTTAACACCATCAACAGCCTGAACAACTTCAGTAAAACGGGCACGAGCCATATATTTAGCATATGCAGGAAGAGCAATAGCAGCTAAAATACCGATGATTGCGATTACAATCATTAATTCAATTAAGGTAAAACCTTTAGTCTTTTTCATTTGTATTCCCTTACTTGTTATAAACAAGTCCATTTGTTTAAAAAAATAATCTTTTCAAATAATCGATATCAATCGATTGGTTACATTTTACCAAAGAGTATAAAATATAGTTAACAAAATTATTATTTTTTATACTAAAATGTGATCAAGTTTTATTTTCTAACATATAGGAGCTTAAATTGTTAAAAATTATCGGATCCACCTCTCAAAAAAACACCGCTACGGAAACTTTAATTCCTGAAGGTAACTTTATCCAAATTCTCCCTAATACTGAATTTAGGGTTTATTCTATTACTGAACTCTGCGCATTGTTTGGTGAGGTTGTTATAAATTTATTTAAAGAACACAATGTAACTATTGCTAAGGAAGAAATAGCTACAAGATTTCAAGAACTCTTATCTCAAACTGATAAACCACAGCAGTTACCAATGTTTAAGGAAATTACTCAGCAACTAAACTCACCACGCAAACTATCTAACCGTAAGCTTTTTACCAAGGAAGCTCAGAGTAAAACCATTGGTAAATTACTCGATGAATATTTCACACAAAAGTTAAAAAAAATCCACAAATCTCTCCTATCATAACTCTCTGCGCCAAATTTTACCCTCACATTACGATGCAAAAATATCGTCTTACAACATTTTAGATGACATTAAAAAGTTTACTGCTGACAAAAACTCCCACCTATCCCAGTCTTCAAGACTATGCTATATAAAAATACTTCGTCTCTTTTTACGTTGGGTTTATCTTGAAGGTTATAGCAATACTGATTTAAGTACCTTAAGAGAATTATCACCAGCTATTAAATGCGAACAACATCATCATAAAGCTCTTAATTGCGAAACCTTTTGTTCTATACAAGACGCTGTAAATGCTGTTTATAACTTTTTAGTATCATTACATAAATCGCAAAGCATCTTTATTTTTCATTTATGGATTATTCATTTAATTCTTGGAACTAGACGATCAGAAACCATTCAATGTATCTACAGCTATAATGACAAAGAGCATGCAAACACAGTAACAGTAAATACTAAATGCCTAACTAACTTTCAGATACCTATTACACCGTGTCTACATAATATTATTGCTCATATAAAACCTTTTATAGAGACCAGAAAACCGGTAAGTATTGAGAATTACCTATATCAATGTATACCTGATGACTATAAAGATTTAATTACTCCTCATGGTTCAAGAGCACTGTATAGAACAATAATAGATATGATTGATACTCAAAATGAATTTTCTTATGAAGCGAAAGAAGCCTATCTTTCTCATATTCACGGCTCCCCTACTGAAAAAGCTTACTCTCGTTCTAACTTCTACGCACAGCGCACACAAATACAGTTAAAATGGTCAAGCTTTATCATTACGATTGCCTCACTGATATTACCATATTACAAAAGATTTACGACAATAGACCCCGTATTTCTGCCTAAAAGAAAAATTTAACTATAAACCTGTTTGTAGCTATTACTTGTAACTTTTGGTTGCAACTATTGCTTGTAAATTCAGCCTAAGCTTTGCCATCTTTCTCTTTAAAAAGAATACTAAGAAACTTTAATTGATAATTTTAAATTAGTCAGACAATAAGAAAAAATATGGCACACCAAACTTAAACTCATTACTTTAAGCTTACTAAAAAGCAATGAGTTTTTTCCCAACTCCTTTTCCCAAAAGATACTAAATAGCAATTTCTAAACCTTTAGAGAGTCCTATTAAACATTATAAACACGACTAACTGCAAATTTTTATCATTTAGTTAAATTTTATTATTACATTTGTAATTTTTTGATTATAATTAAAGAAGTTATATACATTGGCATATACATTGGCATATATATTTTAATTTCGAATTAAGGATACAATATGAAAAAAACAACTCTTTTCCTTTCATTTGCGTCACTTTTAACGTTATCAGCTCCTGCTTTTGCAGATTTTGATGATAGATATATGGATGCCGACGAGGTTTATAAACACTTAGGTCAAACTGTTTCTTTCTGTGGTGAAGTTGAAGAAGTAACCCCAGTTCAAAATGAAGTTCATGTTTATCTTGATAAAAGAGCACCTTTCCAGGACCTAACCTTGATAATCACAAACAACACCAATTATAACCAGTATATCCATATGGACGTATGCTTTACTGGCAAAGCTGAGGTAGTAAACAACAAGGTTGTTGTTAAAAACCCTACTATTATCCATGTAAGTCAGGATGACTAAGTTTTTATCCTAAAAACTTAATAGTCATTAGTACTCATAGTTTTTTAGGCAGGAATGAGAATTACTCTTCCTGCTTAAAATTTATAAGACCATTGTTCTCATTATACTCTCCCCCTTTTAAAATAATACCTATACCCTATACAAACTTTATTATTGCTTTTATAATTATCCAAAGTTTTCTGATAAAACCATAGACAACTAAACACTGTACTTTACATTACAAAAGAGAAAAAACTTATTATGAGAATAGTTCAATGTCCAACATGTGGCAAAGATGTAGCATGGTCTATTGAGAATAAATTTCGTCCTTTTTGCTCAGAAAGATGCAAACTGATAGATTTAGGAGCCTGGGCAACAGGACAGAATTCTATTAGTACCCCACTAACCGAAAAAGATTTAGACGATCCTAATATTGAAGCGCAAATTACTAAATATTTTCAGGAACAAGCAACTAAAGACGTTAGTGATGATGATAACCAACTCCCTATAAAGCCTCTAATAAAATAGCTTTCTTTAAATTATCACTTGGCAATTCCCAAAATTTATCGCAAAACTATCGTAAATTATTTATAATGAGGACTTATCCTATCAAGTGTATATAACGCAGATAATTCAGCATTAATCTAAGTCATAGAGGTCATAAATTGCTTATTCGTTTTATCACCAAAACCTCAATCACTGCTGTTGCCCTAACTTTTAGCATAAATGCTTGGGCGGCAAATAGTATTGCTATCTCGCAAATAAATAAATATGATGAACGATGCTTTGCTGATGTACCTCCATATGTAGCTAACACCCAAAACACCAAACCTCGAGACACTCCGGTGTCTATAACTGCTGATAGAGTACAAGCTGAAGTAAATCAAGATATTAAATATAGTGGAAACGTTGAGTTTGTTCATGGTAATAAAGTATTAAAAGCTAAAAACACGACTTTTAACCAACAAACTCAAATTATGAGTGCGCATGGTGATGTTTACTATCAAGATGGCGAATTAACTGTAAACACCAAAAAAGGAATTACCACCAATCTTCAAACCAATAGTACCGAGCTAAAAGAAGCTGATTACCATATAAACGGCACGCTTATTCACGGTAGCACCAAAGTTGCAACTTTAAATAATGAAAAACAGACCTTGCAACTAAAAAATGCCACTGTTACAACCTGCCCTCAAAATGAAGAAACATGGCAAATCAGTTCCTCTGAAATAAATATCGACCAAAACGAGGTTTTTGGTGAATCGTACCACACAGTATTTTGGTTACATGATGTTCCTATCATGTATTTGCCATATATAAACTTCCCGATAAAATCAGAGCGAAAGTCAGGTATTCTTTACCCAAACTTTGCTATTGGTGGATCTGACGGCACATCTTTTTCACTTCCAATATATTGGAATATTGCGCCAAATTACGATATGACCTTTACTCCAACTATCATTGAACGTAGAGGTCTTTTACTTGCTAATGAATTTCGTTATATGCCATTTGAAAATACTTATGGAACACTTTATGGCGAATACATTCATCATGATCGTAAAAAAGAAGATGAAGAAGGAATGCCAAAGTTTTATGAAAGATACCTCTTTAATGTTAATCATAAAACTACCTGGCTTAATGGTGATCTAGGATTAAACATTGACTATACCAAGATACGTGATGGAGATTATAACTACATCAATCACTTTGCGCCTCCAAAGGTTAGTACTATTGATTCACAGCTTACCCAATCTGCAAGCTTCTATTACGATAAACAAAATATTGAGGCAGAATTAAAAGTTCTTTCTTACCAATTACTACTGCCTGAAATTTACTTAAGTAATTTACCTTTTAAATTACTTCCACGACTAAAAGTAAATTACCACGATGCCGTAAAAGATTTACTTTCATATAATATGCTCTTTGAGTTCTCAAATTTTAAGGCAGATAGCAACAGCGAAAATAGTTTTGAGGCTCAGCGTTACCATTTTGAACCAACTATAAATTTACCGATTATCGATCTTGAAGGAATTGACCTTTCAGCAAAAGGTGCTTTACTTTACACTTACTATAATCAACACGTTCCTAATACATTAGATTATAAGTACACATCTAAAGGTTTTTCTACTAATATTCTTGATAAAAATATTGACAGACTTTTATATAGAACAGAATTAAACGGTAAGATGACATTTATCAAACATCTAGAAGATAAAACCTTAACCTTAGAACCACAATTTCAATATTTATATATACCTTATAAAAATCAAGATAACATAGGCTTATACGATACTACCGATAGAGTATATGACTTTTATTCCTTATTTAGTCACCTTACCTATATGGGCTATGATCGCATTGGTGATACCAATAGAATTAGTTATGGGATAACGCATCGCCTTTACGATACTAATTATCGTGAGATGTTACGCTTTAATATCGGTCAAGCTTATGACTTTGTAGCAAGAAGAGTGAAGCTTAATCCAAATGATACTATGAGCTACTATCCAAGAACCCCTATTTCAGCAACTTTAGATCTTAATCCAATAGATCAAATATCTGCTCATGGGGATATTATTTACAATACTCAGAAAAATGAAACATCTAGCTGGAATACTATGCTAAACTTTAATCACGAAGGTAGCATGGCTCAAGTTAGTTATCGTTATAATCGTGATGGTAATAGAACTATCAATAATGAAATTATAGATCTTAAACAGCTCGGTATCTTAATGCAGCTCCCTGTTACTCCTGATATTGCCGTGATTATTGGTGGTTATCGAGATCTTGAACAAGGGCTTGATATCGATAAAAAATTAGCTATCAAATATGAATCATGCTGTTATAGCATCGGTTTCCAGATAGAAAACTATAACAAACCTGATAATTACACCATGACAGCTGAAAGCGAAACTAAGCTTGGTATTTTCTTTGAGTTAAAAGGTTTAGCTAATGTGGGCATAAACTCTGAGTTTAGCCCTTCAACCAAACTTTTACCTCACACTAATACAGTAAATTTGAATAAATAGCATATGAACAGAATTACATATATTTTTTTAAGTGCTTATCTTTGCTTAACTTTAAGTTTTGCGCCAAGTTACGGCGAAGAAATTTTAGTTGATAAAGCAGTAGCTATTGCCAACGATGATGTCATTTTGCAAAGTGAACTTGATGGTGCCATAAAGCACTACCTTGATAGTTTAGAAGCTAAAGGTATTGCAGCTCCTGCTTACGATGTTTTACGTAAAAACATTCTGGATCAGCTTATTACCCAAAGCTTAATTTTACAATTAGCAAAAAAAAATAGCTTTGAAATAAGTGAAACAGATGTAGATGCTGCTATTGCCATGATGGCAAAAACCAACAACATAAGTGTTGCCCAATTATTAGCAGATGCTAAAAAGAATGGCTACAATGAGGCTAGTTTTAGGAAAAACATAAAAGAAAGTATTATTTCACAAGAAGTTAAGCGCTCTCAAGTACGTAATAGAATCCTTATTTCCGATCAGGAAACGCTCCAACTAGCACTTGCTCTACAAAAGAACTCTGAAAACCAACAAGCCTACCATCTTGCTAGTATCTTTGTAAAAGTTTCTCCTGATGCAACTCCTGCTCAGGTTGATAGTGCAAACCGCCGTATTAACACTATTATCAATTCTCATAAAAAAGGTGAAAGTTTTGCATCTCTTGCCCAAAAATATTCTGAAGCTCCAAATGCTATTGAAGGTGGGGAACTTGGTAAAGCAATTAACTTAAATGAAATGCCTCCTGAAATTGCACGCATTATTGAAGCTCATGAGGTTGGTGATATTGTAGGTCCATTTAAAATGCAAGACGGCTTGCTACTAATCAAGGTCTATAATCGCAACAGTTTGGCATTAGAGCCAATAGAGCAGGTAAAGGTGCGCCATATCCTACTAACTACTAGCATTATCTTCGATGATGAAAAAGCTAAGAATACTTTATTAAAGTATCGCCAGGAAATTCTTAATGGCGATGCCAGATTTGATGAACTAGCTCGTACCCATTCACAGGATCCTGGTACCTCATTTAACGGCGGTTTAATGGATTGGATGAATCCTGATGTTTTTGACCCACGTTTTAAAATGGCGATTAAAGCCTTAGAAGTTGGACAAATCAGTGAACCTTTTAAGAGCAGTTTTGGCTGGCATATTGCCCTTGTAGAAGGTCGCAAAATCGATACCGACTCTCTTGAGGCTTATAAAATTAAGGCTCGTGAAATTCTGACCAACCGTAGTTTACGTGAAGAAACTGAAAAATGGGAACGTGAATTACGCGATAGTGCTTATATTAAATTTTTAAACTAAATTATGACTAAACGAATAGTAATAACAGCAGGAGAGCCAGCTGGCATAGGTCCGGAACTAATGCTCTCTATTGCAAATTTTGATTATAAAAATGAATTAGTAATCTCAGCATCTACTGAGTTACTACTTGATTATACAAAAATTCTTAATTTAAAAGATATTACCTTTATTCCATATGACCCTAAAAAGGAGGCAACTCCTCACCAGAAAGGGACTCTTACAGTTATGGATACCCCTCTTGCTGATAAGGTGATACCTGGAAAACTTAACCCTGATAATGCTCATTACGTAATAGAAACCTTACGTAAAGCTGCAGTTGGTTGTCTTAATGGTGAATTTGCTGCATTGGTAACCGGGCCGGTGCATAAAGGCATTCTTAATGAAGGTGGTATTGACCATTTTACAGGTCATACCGAATACTTTCAAAAATTAAGTAACACCGATGAGGTTGTTATGATGCTGGCAACAGATGGGCTTAGAGTTGCTTTGGCAACAACCCACCTACCACTAACAGATGTTAGCTCACATATTACCTATGAGCACCTTACAAAGATTATCACCATCTTAGATCATGACCTACGTACTAAGTTTGGTATTGCTAAACCTCAGATTTACGTTTGTGGCTTAAATCCTCATGCAGGAGAAATGGGACATCTTGGCATGGAAGAGATAGAAGTAATCACCCCTGTTATTACTGACTTAAATAATGAGGGCTTTAATCTGTTCGGACCATTACCTGCTGATACCATTTTTAATCCTCCAATTTTAGCTAAAGCAGATGCAATTTTAGCCATGTATCATGATCAAGGACTACCTGTCTTAAAATATAAGGGGTTTGGTCATGCAGTAAATGTCACACTAGGCTTACCATTTATTAGAACTAGTGTTGATCATGGCACAGCTTTAGATCTTGCTGGTAAAGCTCTAGCTGATAAAGGATCTTTACTTTATGCCATAAAAACAGCTGAAGAAATGATTGCTAGGAGTAGTGCTAATGAATGATAAAGTAACATACGGTCATACTGCCAGAAAACGCTTTGGGCAAAACTTTTTACAAGACCAAAATGTAATTGGGGGGATTGTTCGTGCAGTAAACCCTCAAAAAAATGACAATATCTTAGAAATTGGTCCAGGTCTTGCCGCGCTAACTATGCCTGTTTCTGAACATGTGGATAAGCTTAAAGTTATTGAACTTGATAGAGATTTAGCCCAAAGACTACGCGAAAATCCATTTCTTGCTCCTAAATTAGAGATTTATGAACAAGATGCCTTAAAGTTTGATTTTCATAATGTCGCATCTGAAAATAATAAAGTACGTATTTTTGGGAACTTACCATATAACATTTCTACTCCTCTTATGATGCATCTTTTTAAACAATGTGGCATTATCAAAGATATGCACTTTATGCTTCAGTTTGAGGTAGTTGAACGTCTAGCAGCCTGCCCAAATTCTAAAGATTACGGTAGATTAAGTGTTATAACGCAATATTACACAAAAGTTATCCCTATTATGCAGGTGAAGCCATCAGCCTTTAGACCAGCACCAAAAGTTATGAGTGCAGTAGTTAGACTTGTGCCACACCAAGTTCCACCATATCACACAAAGGATGTTAAATGTCTAGAGCGAGTACTACAAATTGCTTTTAACCAAAGAAGAAAAACTATCAATAACAGTTTGTGTTCTCTTTTCAGTAGTGAAGAGCTAACCTCTTTAGGTCTTAACACCCAGCTTAGAGCGGAAAATCTAACTATTGAGCAATACTGTCTCCTTGCTGATATGCTCTTTGATAAACAAAACTTACAGGAAAAATAAGTTCATGTCTAACGCTAGTGCTATTATCATTAAGAACTTAGAAATTTTTGCCAATAAAAAAGTTCTTATTACAGGTAATCTTGCTGATAGAGAGCTAATTACCAAGCTCCTTTCTAGCGTTAGTTCTTTAGCTATTTGGTGTTTTGATTATGCTGAATATATTGCTTTTATTAAACTTTTTAACCTTAAAACACCAAATAACGAACTGAACTCTTGCACATTTTCTGAAGATTTAAAAATTACCCTTTATTTCTCAGCACAAAGTTCTATTATTACCCGAGATTTTGATATTGCACTGCTTTTAATCACTAAAACTAAAGCTTTAAATATTGCCATTTTAAATGCTCTTACCTTAAAACTTCTTCCTAACGGCGCTTTAATGCTAGCAGGTGCAAATGATGAGGGCATTAAAGGTATGGAAAAGCAGTTAAAAGATATTGGCTCTTATAAAATCTTAGATACCGCAAGAAAATGTAGACTTTATGCCATTACACCCGCAGAGCAAATAGGTAACGAGCAGGAGTTAACCTTTGCCAGCAAGTATTCTTTTAAGGATTACGGATTAAATTTAACTATTGAGCAATTGCCAGGAGTATTTAGCGCAAAATGTCTTGATGAAGGAACGCAAATGCTATTAACTTATCTTGAAGAACATTTTAATAGCATTATTAAAGATAATATGCAAATACTCGATGTTGGCTGTGGGTGTGGAATTATTGGGCTTTATCTTAAAGCTAAAAATCCTACCTTAAAAATTACTGCCACCGATGTTTCAGCCCATGCGCTATATTCAGCGAAGCATAATGCGCAAATAAATAATCTAAACATCAATGTATTTCCTAGCGATATGCTAAAAAGCACTGCCAAATATGATTTAATTATCTCTAATCCACCATTTCATGCTGGGATTGAAGTAATGCTTGATGCCACCAAATCTCTATTTACTGATGCAATAAATCATCTTTTACCTAATGGCTCACTACTTATAGTTGCAAATAGCTTTTTACCATATAACCAGGCTTTACAAGAAAACTTTTCATGCGTTTCGTTAAAAAAAGCCACTTCAAAATTTAAAATATATCATGCTTTTTAAACAAAAATGCCATTCTTCATATAATTCTTTAGCCAATACGCTATAATCTATATTATGTTAATGTCTTTTTTGGGGGTTAGATGGCTGGTGTATTAGCAATGATTCTTGCAGGTGGTGAAGGTACTAGATTACAACCTCTAACTGTAACTAGAAGTAAACCTTCTGTACCGTTTGGTGGTAGCTATAGACTTATTGACTTTGTTTTAAATAACTTTGTTAATTCTGACATCATAAGAATATTTGTACTTACGCAATTTAAAAGTCAATCGCTCTATATGCACCTAAAAAAAGGCTGGACTGTTAATGGTATACCTGGTTGTTTTATTGATCCGATACCTGCGCAAATGAGAATGGGGAAGCGTTGGTATGACGGTACTGCCGATGCAATTTATCAGAATTTAAGTTTTATTGAACATAGCTCACCAGATCAAGTATGCATCTTTGGGTCTGATCATGTTTATAAAATGGATATTCGCCAAATGTTACAATACCACCATGCCAAAAAAGCAGTCCTTACAGTTTCAGCTATAAGAGTACCTATTACGAAAGCTAAAACATTTGGGGTTATTGAAATTAATGAAGATGGCAGAATGATTGGCTTTGAAGAAAAACCTGCTAACCCTAAATGTATTCCAGGTGATCCCGATTTTGCTTTAGTATCAATGGGTAATTATATTTTTGAGGCAAATACTCTTTATGAAGAATTAAGAGCCGATTCTGAAAGCATCGATTCCTCTCATGATTTTGCACGCGATATTATTCCTAATCTTTATCCAAAAGAACCAGTCTACGTTTATGACTTTATGAATAATATTATCGAAAATGATATTACCCATGGCTATTGGCGTGATGTAGGAAATTTAGATGCTTACTGGCAAGCTAATATGGATTTAGTAGCTGAAAATCCACTCTTTTGCCTTAACAATAGTTCCTGGCCGTTGCATACCCATTATCCGCCATTACCACCAGCATTCTTTCAAGATACTGAAGATTTTAAAACTGTTACCTCTCATTCTATGATATCAGCTGGCAGCGTAATTACTGGAGCAAAAATTGAACGCAGCGTCTTAGGTTTTAACTGCAATGTTGATACAGGAGCACATATTAAAGAAACAGTATTACTTGGCGATGTAAAAATAGGTAAAAACTGCCATATACACAAAGCTATCATTGATAAACATGTAGAAATTGCTCCTGGTGTTGTTATTGGCGAAAACTTTGAACATGACCGCAACTTCTTTACCGTATCAGAAGGTGGAGTAGTTGTTGTACCAAAAGGGGCAAAGATAGGCTTCTAGTATGCGTATATTATTTTTAACACCAGAGTTATGTAATTTTGTAAAAACAGGAGGTCTTGCGGACGTCTCTAAGGCCCTTCCTATAGAGCTAACCAAGAATGGGCATGATGTGCGCATTATGCTCCCTTGTTACTCAAAAATTAATAACTGGTTTAATATTCCTGTCATTGCCGAATTTACCATGCGCAATCCCCAAAATAATTCGAAAATTAACTTTAAAGTCCGTGAAGCAAAACTTGATAATATCATTGTTTGGTTAATTGATTATGAGTATTACTTTAACCGTAATAACTTATATGCCGAAAATAACGAAGCTTATCATGATAATGGTGAACGCTTTGCCTTCTTTACTGCAGCCTGCTTACAAACAATAAAAGAATTTAATTATCCTGTTGATATCATTCACTGCAATGATTGGCATACTGCTCTTGCACCAATGATTATTCATTGTAAATATTATGAAGATGAGTTCTTTAAAAACACCAGAACTATTCTTACTATTCACAATGGATTATTCCAAGGTATTTTTGATCGTAGCCAATTATGGATGCTCCCAGAGCTTGCTAGAATCAATAACGATAGCGTAACACATGGTTATAGCAATCTTAATTTCTTAAAATGTGGAGTTTATTACGCCGATAAAATTGTTGCTGTAAGTCCTAGTTATGCCGAAGAATTAACAACCTTTTTAGGTGGTCACGGTATGGCTCAAAATTACCTTGAGCGCATTGATGATTTATGTGGTATCGTAAATGGCTGTGATTATACCGACTGGGATCCAGAACATGATGTTACTATCCCATTTCATTTTAATATAGACTCTTTGCACAATAAAAACTTATGTAAATATTTGCTGCAAGAAACTACTAACTTACCAGTTTGTGATATTCCGGTTTTTGGGATGGTTTGTCGCCTTACAGATCAAAAAGGTATCAATTTACTAATACCTATTTTAGATGACTTCTTACGCCATAAAATACAGCTAATCTTAGTAGGTACTGGTGATCCTATCTTAGAAAAAAACTTAATGTCTTATACTGAGAAATTTAAAGATCGTTTTGTCTTTAAAAGTCTTTATGATAATAACCTTGCGCATTTAGTTGAGGCTGGGGCTGACTTTTTTCTGATGCCATCAATCTTTGAGCCTTGTGGCTTAAATCAAATGTATTCTTTAGCTTATGGCACTTTGCCAATTGTCCGTGCTGTTGGTGGACTAAAAGATACCGTGGTTTGCTATGATGATGATAGAGAAAATGCTACCGGATTTATTTTTCAGGAACCAGACCCTCAAGCATTACTTACTTGCTTAAGACGAGTACTTATTTTTTATTTACAAGATAAAGATGAACTTGCACGCTTGCGTAATAACGCTATGAAAGTTAAATATAGCTGGAAGGACTCTGCTCAAAGCTATGAAATAGTCTATCAAGATGCCTTAAATAAACCACATTATTAAGCACCATTATTAATTTGCATCAACAATACATCTTTACGGTATAATAAACTTTATTTAATTATTGGAAATTATATGAAGTCTTTTATTGATAATGTTAAAGAGCCTCATAATATTGGCCCCTATATTGCCTTTATGAGTAGCTTTTTAGGTGCAAGAGTATTATTTGGTTCACTTAAAAACTTTGCCCTTTTATTTATGCTTAGTTTGAGCATGATTATCTCCTGTATTATTCCGCTACTGGCTTTTGTAACTATTCCGGCCTTCTTAACGGCAGTATTACTAATAGCCATAAAGACTCTTTACGCTCAAACTTATACTATAAGCGATATCTTAAAAGCACAAGCTTATCGCCTTTCCCCCAAAGTTATCTCTTTTTCCATTTTATCCTTAGTGCCTTTATCAGTGCTTATTGCAAGTGGTACCAATCTTTATTATGCCATAACTCCTATGGGAGTCGAACCAATGGCAATTTATCTACTACTAATAGCCATTTTTATTGCTCTACTTTGGGGAGTTGTAATTGCAGTTGCTAATATTTTCAGCCTAAAAAAAGACTTAAGAACATTTAGTGTTATTACCGAGGCTATTGATGCTCTTATAAAAAATCCGTTTATTATTTTTATGACCCTGGTGCAGTGGTTTTTAACTTTTATCATGATGTACTTTGTTATGAATATCGCTATTATCGGCACGCAAGTTCTGCTTGGTTCCATGCCATTAGTTTTAGCAATTAGTAACTACCTTGTAGCACTTTTAGTTATTGCCCTCTTTTTAAGTTTTTACTTAAGCCATATTGCGGCATTAGCTATTTTCATTACTGCAAATGATAATAATATACCTTCTGTAACTAAAGATTTAACTTAACATTGCATAATTATGTAAGTCATAAAAAACAAGGATAGTTTAATTTACTATCCTTGCATTTTTTCTTTACGTTATAAAGTAGAAAACTTATTCTTTACTATTTGTTCTTCATTGTTTTAAAGGAAGTTTTTCCTTTTGCCTTAAAAGTGCGTTCTTTATCATTAGCCCCACTGTCGCTCTTTCCTTTAAATGCTTTTTTGGAGTCAAATGAACGAACATGCTCATTAACTTTATATGAGTCCTTATCCTTTGGCTTTGCTTTTTCTTTAAACGCTTTTGGGGAAGGAGTTAAAGATTCTTTAGTCTTATTATTAGAAGAAGTCTTAGTATCTACGCTAGTAGCAACTTTTGCCATCTCTAAGGCTCTTGCCGCTAAAATCTTGGCTATTTCTTCCTCGCTCTTGCCATCATTTTGAAGTTTACGAATCTTCTTTGCTAATAAATCTGGCTTACCTTTATTTTTTTGTTTAGCAAGACGCTGTTTTACATGCTTTTGTTGTTTTTCTTTTACTTTATTTTTCTTCTTTTTCTTAGTAAAGTCAGCTATCTTATGTTGTGGTCTTAAAGCATCAATAACTCTTACATCAACACTTTCCCCGGTATAGCGTTCAATTCTCTCCATTTGTTGCACATCATGAGCTTCAATTAAATTTATCGCAACCCCTTTACGACCAGCTCGGGCAGTTCTTCCTATACGATGCACGTAAACATCTGCATAACGAGGTAAATCAAAGTTAATTACATGGGTAATATCAACTATATCTAAACCACGAGCTGCCACATCGGTAGCTAATAAAATCTTTACCTCATTATTTGTAAAACGTCTAATAGCCTCAATTCTTTTATCCTGCGCCATTTCTCCTCGTAAATAGACATATGGTATTGTGGCACCTGATAAATCTTTACAAAGCTCCATTAAACGCTCACGAGTCTTTACAAAAACTACTACCTTATCTAAAGTTTCATCTTTTAGTAATGTCTTTAATAACTCTACCTTATGCTCATAAGAATCGGCATAATACTTATATTGCCTAATCTTCTTACGTTCTGAACGAGGGGAGTCAATATGAATTTCCACAGGATTTGCCAATACCTCATTAGCAAACTTAGTAACTAACTCGCCTTCTAAAGTAGCTGAAAATAATAATGTCTGCTCTCTACGAGAACATCTGTCGGCAATATAGGTTACATCATCGATAAAGCCCATATCAAGCATGCGATCTGCTTCATCCAACACCAGCATTTCAACTGCCTGGATATCAAACATTTTTTTACGTAAATATTCAATTAAACGACCTGGTGTAGCAATTACAATATCAGTTTTTTCAGCTATTGTTTCAAGCTGTTCTTCATGCTCTACCCCACCAATTAGCACACCTATTTTTAAGCGAGGTAAATATTTTGCTAAGTCTTTGCACATTTGGGTAACTTGCAATGCTAATTCTCTGGTAGGAGTTAATATTAACACGCGGCAAAGCCCAAGTTTTTTTACCGGAAAATCCACTAAATGCTGTAATGCAGGTAATAAAAAGGCTGCTGTTTTACCGGTACCTGTTGGAGCATCAGCTAAGATATCTTGACCATTTAAAGCATTGGGAATAACCTCCTGCTGCACATGAGTTGGCTTTTTAAAACCTAAATCCTCAATTGCTCTTAGTAATAAATCATCTAATTCTAGTTCATTAAATTCCATCTGAGGTTATTTCCTTAATACTGTTAAATTTACTAACTCTCTTTTAATTAGCAGTTAATTCTTGATCGTGAGCATCTAAAATAATTTTTACCATTTTTATATGTAGTGGTTCTGTTGGCTCTACCCTACGTAATAAAAATCCTACCAGCTCTAAATCAGAAAGATTTAAAAACTCATCATATTCCCAAAAAACTTCTTCACTTAACTTTGGTAAATATTTTTCAACAAAAGGCTCGAGCATTAAATCAAGCTCACGCATACCTCGGCGTGATTTCCATTTAATACTATCCCAATTTTGTTCTGTTATCATAAAAGTCCTTACATTTTATAATTTAAACGGCAATTGGAGCTTTAATTGTAGGATATGGATCGTAATCAGAAATCTCAAAATCTTCAAACTTATATCCAAAAATTGAATCAGGCTTACGAAGTAACTTAAACTTTGGTAATGCTCGAGGAGTACGAGATAATTGCAATTGTGCCTGCTCTAAATGATTTAAATATAGATGCACATCACCACCAGTCCAAACAAATTCATAAGGAATTAAATTACACTGCTCGGCTACCATATATAAAAGCATAGAATAACTTGCAATATTAAATGGTAAACCTAAGAAAGTATCACAGCTTCTTTGATAAAGCTGTAAACTTAATTTACCATCTGCCACATAAAACTGAAACAAGGCATGACATGGTGGTAATTTCATTTGATCAATATCTGCTACATTCCACGCTGATACAATAATTCTTCGGCTATCAGGAGTTTGTCTTATCTGTTCTATTACCTTGGAGATTTGGTCAATATGCTTGCCATCAGGGGTAGGCCAAGAGCGCCATTGATAACCATATACTGGTCCTAAATTACCATTTTCATCTGCCCATTCGTCCCAAATAGTTACCTTATTGTCATGTAAATACTTAATATTGGTATCACCATTAAGGAACCATAATAATTCATGGATTATGGAGCGAAGATGAAGTTTTTTAGTAGTTAATAACGGAAAACCATCTTGCATATTAAAACGCATCTGATAGCCAAAAACCGACTTAGTACCAGTTCCTGTGCGATCGGTCTTAGTAGCACCGTGATCGATAATGTGCTGCAATAAAGCTAAATATTGTTGCATTACTAGTTCCTATTTAATTAAATACTACGGAGCTCGTTAATATATTGATAAATACCTTTTTCTTTAGCGTAATTTAAATATAGCTCTTTAATAGATCTTGCAGATGACAGCTTAATAGCCTGCTTAAATACTTCTTCAAGTTCAGCAATATTTACCCTACGTAAAATATACTTAACTATTGGGATTGAGGTGTAATTCATACTTAATTCTCGATAACCAATAGAGACTAATAACATAGCTCCTAATGGATCACCTGCAAGTTCCCCACAAATAGCTAAAGGGCGATTTATTTCCTTATTACAAATACGTAATAAACGAGCCAATACTCTAATCATAGCAGGCTGGAAACAATCATATAACTTCATTACTTTTGGGTTATTACGATCAACTGCTAACACATATTGCGTTAAATCATTACTACCAATTGAGAAGAAATCTAAATATGGAGCAAAATCCTCAAGTAAGAACATGGTTGCAGGTACTTCAATCATCGCTCCAAGTTTTGGGTAAGAGATTTTAGTACTAAACTCCTCGCATATTTCCTTATACGCCTGATCAAGCATTTCTTTAGCTTTTATTACCTCATCTAAATTAGAAACCATAGGTAACATAATTTCTAAGTTTTCATATTTTCTTGAGGCCTTAAGCATTGCTCTGAACTGCGTTAAGAGTAAGTTGGGACGATCTAAGGAAATTCTAATACCACGCCAGCCTAAAAATGGATTATTCTCATTAACAGGCAAATAAGGTAATGGTTTATCACCACCAATATCAAGTGTTCTCATACGTACACGTTTTGGAGCAAAATGCTTTAAGCAATCCTCATAATGCACGCATTCCTCTAATTCTGAAGGGAAGGTGGTATGCATCATAAATTCAATTTCAGTACGATATAACCCTACCCCGTCAATCATATTAAGTAGATACTCATCGTCTGCATCAAAATTTAATCCTGCATTAAGTTCAACTGTTATTTGCTGACCATCTAAAGTAATAGCTTTTTGATCTTTTTCAGCATTAAATAAACGAGAGTGTTCAGCATTAGCTGTCATCATGCCATTATATTCAGCAATAACACCTTCAGGTGGATCGATTAAAAGCTCTTTTCTAGAACCATCAACAATAAATAAGTGACGGTCTAAATGCTCAAGCTGCATATCAACGCCAATAAGGGTTGGAATATTTAAATTCTTGGCTAAAATAGCTGCAATTGAATTAGCTGACCCCTTTAGCGATACAATACCTGCAATCTTTTCTCTTGGAGCTTCGGCAATTAAAGAGGCGGTAATTTCTTCCGCTAATAAAATAACTGGTTCAGTAAAATCAAACTCATCTAAATAACTATGAGCTAAACGAGAAAGAAGACGCTGAGCTAAATCTTTAACATCTAACGCCTCTTCTTTTTTACCGTCTTGCAATCTTTGGGAAACAAGCTGCTCTGCGATAATTTTTACAGCGCTAGAAGCACTCCAAGATTGATCATAAATTAAATTATCAACACTATCGCTAAATTCTTGACTATCAAGAATCTGCTGATAAGTAGAAAACATCTTGGAGAGGTCGAGATTTTTCATATTATCATTAACACGTAATGATAAACTATCTAAATCTACTTGTAACTGAAATAGTGCCTGATGGAATAATTCTACTTGTAATTGTGGATCATCAGTTTTCTTTAATAATACCTGCTCAAGTTCCATATGAGGTTGCCATACCCAACCACGAGCAACAGCAATTCCCCCAAAGCCACAAACGCATGATAATGGAGCTTTTATATCACTACTCTTTTCTTTTAATTCTGATAAATACAAAATAGAAGCCAATTGAGCCGCTAAGGTAACCAAAAATGATTCTTCCACATCATCAAATTGACGAGACTGCTTTTGCTGGGCAATTAACACGCCAAGCACATTTGCCTCATGAACAATTGGTACCCCTAAAAATGACTTAAATTCTTCTTCACCAATTTCAGGAATGTACTTAAAATTCGGATGAGTTTGAGCATTTGCTAAATTAAGAACCTCATTACGCTTACCTACAAGACCTACCAACCCTTCCCCAAAACGTAAGGTTACTTTACCAATAGATTCCTTAGATAAGCCCTCAGTAGCAGCTAATCTATATCTCTTTCTTGGTTCCTCTGTTAAATATATAGAGCAACAATCAACCCCCAAAGCTTCTTTAGTCTTTTGTACTAGCAACTCTAAAGCTTTAGATAAGTCCTTTTCTTTTAATACTTGCTCAATTATTTGTCTAAGTGTTGTAAGCAATTTTTACCTCCACGCTCTTGAGACCTGGGCATCACGTCTAAATGTGCGACGCTTTTTCATTTTATTATTTCTTTCATCATAAACACCATGTAACGCGCACTGCATAAACTCACGCATTACTTTACGGTAAACATCCTTTTTAAAAGGAACAACTTGTCTTACAGGATACCAGTAAGTAACCCATCTCCAGTCATCAAATTCCGGTAATTTAGTACTATTAAATACTATCTTTTTTTCACTCTCTTCATTTAAACGTAATAAAAACCATTTCTGACGTTGTCCCACGCATACTGGAGACTCATCTTGACGTATCATACGATGTGGTAAACGATACTTAAACCATCCTTTACTTACTGTAACTAAGGTAACATCTTTGGGATTTAAGCCTAGTTCTTCACGTAACTCACGATACATTGCCTCCTCTGGAGTTTCATTTCGATTAATACCACCCTGAGGAAACTGCCAGGAATGTTGTCCCACTCTTCTAGCCCATAAAACCTGACCATGGCGATTATAAATAACAATCCCCACGTTAGGTCTAAAACCCTCATAATCTAGAACTATATCATCTCTATCTCTTAGTTTTGCTGCAGAGACTTTCATCTTATCTTAAATTACCTTTTTATTACAGAGAGTAGAAAACGCCCAAAAGCAAAAATTAAAAATCTCTGCGACTCTCATTAGTGCACAAAAATATCAGCTTTCCTTATGTCTTGTTTTTAAGAAATTACACTATAAAATATTTCTAGCTCTAAAAAAGACAGACGCCTCAAACCTTCAAGTTTTAAGTTACTCTATATAAGCAATTTTACCCTAAATCGGCTTGATTTTCCAAAAAAATAGATTAAACTCAAGTCTATTAAAGTTTTTTATTTTCTTACTAAAAAACTGAATTTAGCAATTTCATTACCTTGATCTTAGAACTTGTTTTTAACTTTTAGTTCCATATGTTAGAGCCTTTATCCATAACTGAATTATTAGAGCGCACCAAAAATATTGAAGGAATGACTATTGAGCAACTTGCCAATATTCTCGGTATCACTATGCCCTTAGATCTTAAATATGCCAAAGGGTTTATCGGTCAGCTTATAGAAATTGCCCTTGGAGCTACTGGTAACTCCAATCCTGTTCATGATTTTCCGGCGATTGGTGTAGAACTTAAAACAATTCCGATAACATGCGATGGAAAACCTGCTCAAAACACTCATATCTGTATCTTACCAGATATTACTTATGGGCAAACTTTTGAAAATTCAAATTTTTACAATAAAATTAAAAAAGTTCTTTGGTTACCTGTCCAAGGTGATAAAAATATTCCTTTTCCTCAAAGATATATTGGCGAGGGGTTTATTTGGGAGCCAAGTAAAACCGATCTAGCTATCTTAAAAAATGACTGGACAGAGATTATGAATTTAATAGCTCTTGACTCCATTAACAATGTTTCCTCAAAAATTGGCACATACGCCATGATAAGTCCAGGTGGCATCATTAACAATAAAAAACAATATTCTTTCTATTTTAGAAAAAAATTTACTCATAAAATTTTATTAGAACATTTTAGCTAACAAATTCAAGCAGATATAGTAAAAGGTTTTCATAAGAGAATAGCACTCACCAGGGAAGTAAATAATTAAAGCTCTAACACACTTTTCACAAAAAATAGCTCATAAAATTAGCTATATTGAATTTTTTTTATTATCATAGGTCACATAATATCAGAGTTTTTATTCTGCATTTAAATATAATAAAACACAACTGCTTTTCATTAAACCATGAAGTGCGAGGATAATTAATGAGTACCACCAAGAAATTTTTAAAAACTAAAGTTAAAGTGACTTTTGATGTTTCAAAAGAAGCAGCCTTTGGAGCTAAAGAAGTTTATCTTCTCTGTGATTTCAATAGTTGGGATCCAATTTTAATGACTCCAGGTAAAACTAAGAAAAAAGAAGGTTCTTTCAGTACCGTTTTAGATATTGATAAAGCATCAGAAGTTAAAGAATTTCAATATCGTTTTAGATATGTAATGCCTGACGGTTCAGAAAAATATGAAAACGATTGGGAAGCTGAAAAGTACTGTCCAAATCCTTATGGTGGGGAAAATTCTGTTTTCACCATCTATGAAAAATAATTATAAATTTTAATTTTAATAACTTACTAAACGCTAGTTTTCTAGCGTTTTTTATTATCCAAAAAACTATTTATACCCCATTCTTCCAAAACACTTTAAAGACTCTTTAATAAATTACGCTTTCCATTTAAATATAAACTCAAAAACAAAAAGGTCACACTTACGCATGACCTCTTCGTTATTTTCTATTTTGTACAGTAAACTTAGGTTACTTGGTTGCTAACTTTTCTTTGATACGAGCAGCCTTACCAGTTAACTTACGTAAGTAGTATAACTTAGCACGACGAACCTTACCACGTCTAGTTACTTCAACTGAAGAAATAATTGGGCTGTGAGTCTGGAATACTCTTTCAACACCTTCACCATTAGAAATCTTTCTAACAGTAAATGCTGAATGTAAACCACGGTTACGCTTTGCAATTACAACACCTTCATAAGCCTGTAAACGTTCTTTATCACCTTCAACAACACGAACCTGAACGCGTACAGTATCACCTGGACCAAATGCAGGGATATCAGTGCGCATTTGTTCCTTTTCAATATCTTGAATAATACTCATTAATAACTTCCTTTACCTAGGATATACTGAAAACTCTCTACTGAAATACTGTTAAGCATCTTGCTGATGCTCTTTTAGATATTGGGCAAGCAATTTTGCCTGCTCGTCAGTCAGAGCTAGGTTATTTAACAAATCAGGACGTCTTTCATATGTCCTACCTAAAGCTTGTTTTAAACGCCATTTACGTATTAACTCATGATTGCCGCTTAATAACACCTCAGGCACTGCCAAACCATCAATTTCTAACGGTCTAGTATATTGCGGATAATCGAGTAATCCCTTAACAAAGGAATCTTCTTGCGCACTATCTTCATCCCCCAGAACTCCAGGAATTAATCTAGCAATCGCATCGATCATCACCATGGCAGCTAATTCACCACCGCTAAGGACATAATCACCAATAGACCACTCTTCATCAATAAGAGTCTCAATAATTCTCTCATCAATTCCTTCATATCTTCCTGCCACAAAAATTAACTCTTGGGCGCTAGATAATGATACACAGCCTTTATGATCAAATCTCTTACCTTGTGGGGAAAGATATATAACCTTGGCATTTGGTAGTTCTTGTTTCATGGCTAAAATTGCATCTCGCAACGGCTGAACCATCATCAACATTCCAGGACCACCACCAAAGGGTCTTTCATCCACTTTCTGGTGTTTATCGTAAGCAAAATCACGAGGATTTTGATACAAAATGTCAATTAAACCTTGCTTACAGGCACGGGAAGTAACCCCATACTTAGTAATAGCCTCAAACATTTGCGGGAAAAGGCTGACAACGCCAATTCTCATAAAAGCCTCACTACTACCAACGGACTAAAAATCCGGTTCCCAATCAACCAATATTACTTTGTTTTCCAGATCGACCTTTATGATATATTGTCCCGAGACATAAGGTATCAATCTTTCTTTCATTTCATAAGCATCGTTTAATTCAGGTTTTACAACTAAAACATCATTTGAACCTATATCCATTAAAGATGTTACATGACCTAAGCAGAAATCTTGTAAATTAACTACTTTAAGGCCGATTAAATCTCGCCAGCGAAATACATTCTCTGGTAATGGAGGTAATGAACTACCTAAAATTCCAATTTCTGCTCCAGTGAAAGCCTGTGCTTCTTCACGAACATTAATACCATCAATCTTCGCTATGAAGCCATCTGAGTGACGGCGATAATTTTCAACTTTTATCTCCTGCCACTCTTCCCCTTTATGGCGATAAAACCATGGGGAATAAGTAAATAGATTCTCAGGATTTTCAGTTTCAGAAAAAACCTTAAGCCAACCTTTAATGCCATATACAGCACCAAAACGTCCCATTACCTCAGGTTGTTCCTTCATTGTCATCCCTAAAACCTCTTATCTTAAGCTTGTTCCTGCTGAGCTTTTAAACCCTTAACAAGACTAGCAACGCGGTCAGATAACTGAGCACCGTTCTTCTGCCACTTTTCAATGCTTTCAAGATTAAGTCTTAACTTTTCTTCCTTACCAGCAGCGATAGGGTTATAGAAACCAACATTCTCAATGAAATGTCCGCCAAGAGCGCGACGAGAATCAGCTACTACTACCTGATAGAAAGGACGCTTCTTAGCGCCACCACGTTGTAAACGAATGATTACCATATCGTCCTCTAAAATTAAAAAATACAAAAACTTAAGAGGAATATAGATCCCTCCCAACTATACAAAATAGGTTGCAAAATTTTAACCATTCTACAAAAAAAAGCAAGTAATTTTTGAATTTTGGCATAAAAAATATTGCACAAGGAGTATACACTCTTTTGGAATAAATTTCAAAAATTTGTGAAGTATTTTAAAAAATTCTTAGGAATTTACTAAATTTATGGCGTTATTGCACACATCTAAGAAACTCTATAACCTTCAACCTTAAACTATGGCAACTTATAATCTTTCTTCCATCTCCAAAAAGATAAGCATGAAAAAACCGGAAAAGTTTTTCAAAAATTTTCCGGTCTTTAGGTTTTATATATTCGGTAATTTATTTTGCTTAATACTTTTATCTCATGCCACCAAATGGATTGTTATTACCCATTAACCCTTGCATTAAATTAAGCATCTTACGCATGCCACCTTTACCTTGGAGTTTTTTCATCATCTTTTGCATCATATCAAACTCACGCAGTAAACTTGTAACAGCCTTTATTTCAACCCCTGCCCCTTTAGCAATTCTTGCTTTACGTGAGGCTTTTATGATTTCAGGGTATCTTCTTTCCTTTGGGGTCATAGATAAGATAATGGCTTCTCTTTGATAGAAATCTTTATCTTTTACTTGCGACTTAATTTCATCAGGTAATGATGCCATACCAGGCAACTTACTCATAATACTTGAAATACCACCGAAGTTCTTCATTTGCTCAATTTGCTGCATGTAATCTTCGAGAGTAAACGAGCCACCTGTTTTGAATTTTTGAGCTATCTTGTCCGCTTGATCTTTATCAACTTTACGCTGTAATTCTTCCACAAGCGATAACACATCGCCCATGTCAAGAATACGACCTGCCATACGTTCTGGATAGAATGGTTCTAAAGCTTCAATTTTTTCCCCAGAGCCTGTAAATTTAATAGGACAGTTAGTAATTTTTCTAACAGATAACGCAGCACCACCACGAGCATCACCGTCAAGCTTAGTTAAAATTACACCTGTTAATGGTAGAGCATCATTAAATGCTTTAGCAGTATTAGCAGCATCTTGACCAGTCATGGCATCAACGACAAATAGAGTCTCAATTGGATTTGTTTCCTTATGTAACTCTTTAATCTCTTGCATCATCTCCTCATCTACATGCAGACGCCCCGCAGTATCGATAAGAAGCACATCCATAAAATCAAGTTTTGCTTGAGCTATTGCCTTTTTAGCAATAGCAACAGGTTTTTCATCTACTGATGAGGAAAAAAATGATACTCCAACTTGAGAAGCTAAGGTTTGGAGCTGCTCGATAGCAGCAGGACGATAAACGTCTGTACTTACTACCATTACTTTCTTTTTTAAGCGTTCTTTTAAATATTTAGCAAGTTTTGCTACAGATGTGGTTTTACCAGCACCTTGCAGACCTGCCATTAAAAATACGCACGGAGGCTGAGCATTAAACTTTAATTCCTCATTCTTGCTCCCCATAACGATTTTTAATTCTTCAAAAACAATCTTAATAAATTCTTGCCCTGGATTTAAAGCAGTATTAACCTCTGTACCTAAAGCCTTAGCTTTAACCTCATTAATAAAATCTTTTACCACAGGTAAAGCAACATCTGCCTCAAGGAGTGCTAAACGTACTTCACGTAAAGTATCCTTAATATTTTCTTCAGTAAGCTTGCCTTGACCTGTTATATTACGCAATGTTTTAGTTAAACGTTGTGTTAAATTCTCAAACATATTTTTTTCTCACTATATTTTGGTAAAACTTTTACCAAAGTTATTGCAATAATATGTGCTATCCTTTACCTACTACCATTAAGCTTTTAAAGAAATTTTTTATTATAATTATCTGCCATCGCATAGGTTTTTAATAACCACCCAAAAGCAGTAACTTAAAGCTTAACCAGTAAATATTTTAACTATTATTAGCTTTTTTACATAAAATATTATACAAAAATATTATATTACAATCTGCCTATTAGATTTTCTAGTGGTCATTATAAAGTAACAATCCTCTTTTAACATTATTTTTTTTACCAAAACTCCAAGCACTTTTTATTTTAGAAAGATTTATCACTATCTAATACTCTATTATTAAAATCTGACTCTTAAAATCACCATAAAAAAACAGCCTATTTAGGTAAATAAGCTGCTTACTGATCTTATTAAGGTAAATTCTTTATCAATCCTAATATGGATTATATTCCTTAGCCTTCTCAACTAAATATGAAGGCATGAGCGTTGAAAGCTGTTTTAAATATGATGATGATGTTACATATTGCGTATAAGTTGCAGGAATAGAATTATGTAACCAACCATACGCCTCAACGTAATCCTTAGTAGAACCTAGGCCTCGTAATAACATACCTACCCACTCAATACGTGCTGGTACGTAACCAGTCATTGCAGCCTCATGCATAAGCACCTCAGCTCTTTTGACATTTTGTTCTACGTAACGACCTATTTCATAATAATAAGCAAGTTTTACCATAGCAGCAGGATATGCCTTATGAGCAGCTTGCTGTAAATAATAAATCCCTGATTGCGTATCCTTACTAAAACATGTACGGGTAATTAGCATTTCAGCATATACAAATTCATAGGCACTAGCTACACCCTTTTTAGCTCTTCGCTCTATATCCTCAGAAAACTGACATTCATTAACTTTGCCGATGTTTTTTAGATGTGTCCCAGCCTCAACCCAAGCATTTAGCTCATCAACAGTATAAACATGCATTAAATAAACATCACTTAATAAATCCGTGTATTCTTTACGAGTTTCTTCTTTTACATCTGCAATTTTATCATCAGTAATAACAGGCTTATTCTCTGTTACCGCCTTTGAACTTACAGTCTCTTGCCTACCTTGCTTATCTTGCTGTTCTTCTTGAGCCGCATAAGCCGTTGATATTCCCAATAATAATATACATAACATCAATATTTTCATATTAGGCTCCAAACATTCATATATTTATTTATCGGCAAGTAGCAGAAAATATTAAGTAAACTTTTATCAAGTTAGCAATTTTTAGCTATCGAAAACAATTTTCTTTATCTAAAAAACAATAAGGATTTCCACACTACTGCAGAAATCCTTACCTATCACCAAGAAAATCCTGGTTTATTTCATAAAGTCAACGCCTTGCTGAATGTCAGCACGTAAAGTACTTAACATGCTTTCAAGATTCTTCTGTTCGTAATCGCTAAGCTTACCGATAGGCATGAACTTTTCAACACCGTTCTTACCTAATAATACTGGCTGAGCAAAGAAATCTGCATAACCGGTATTACCATTTACATAAGCACAAGCAACTACACCAGGCTTGCCAATTAAACCGTCAACAATCTTTAACGCAAAACCTGCGCCAGCTACTGCCATTGAAAGAGTTGCTGAACCCGCACCTGCCTTAGCTTCTACTACTTCAGTACCTGCATTCTGTACACGTACGGTTAAAGCTTCAATATCAGCAGAACTTACTTCACTATAACCAATGCTCTGTGAGAATAAAGGTAAAATTGTTGTACCACTATGACCACCGATTACAGGAACTACTAATGAACCGCGACTGTAACCAGTCTTATCAGCCCAGAAAGTTTCTGATCTTAAAATATCTAGTGATGTAACACCAAATAACTTATTAGCATCATAGCAACCTGCTTTAACAAATACTTCCTTAACGATAGGTACCATAGTATTTACAGGATTAGTGATAATTGCTACACAGGCCTTTGGAGCATACTTTGCAATAGCTTCGGCAAGTGATTTAACAATATCTGCATTAAACTTAAATAGATCGCTACGATCCATTCCAGGTTTACGTGCCATGCCTGCAGGAACTACTACTACATCTGCACCAGTAACAGCCTTTTCTAGGCCATCATCACCTGTAAAACCTTCTACATTCACGTCAGAAGGAATATGACTTAAATCAACTGCTACACCAGGAGTAAATTTTGCAACATCATAAAGTGCTAAATCTGAACCTGCTGGTAATTTACTCTTTAAAATCAAAGAGAGAGGCTGACCAATACCACCAGCTGCGCCTAATACTGTAACTTTCATCGTATTTATATCCTAACAAAGTTTATGCCTCATTCAATTATACTTAAAAAAATTTCTTGTGCAACAATTTTTCAAAAAACAAAAGCTATTACAGCGAGCCTGTTCGCAATATTTTCATTGCTCACATAAAGCACTTAAAATGAAACAAAAAACTTACAAACACATTTTTTAAATTTGTTAAATTTACTAAGAATTTCCTCTTGCTTCTAGTAAATCCCACCTTTAACTTTCTCTATTTAAGCTATTCCTAATGCTTTGTCCTTTTTCCTTATTTAAGTATTTTTTATGCAATATTTTTGCATAATTATCCAAACAACTGCGTTTTTGTTTATAATGGCACAGTTTAGTGTACTTAAGGATTACTATAATGGAAGAGCTTTCCCTAGAGCCAATTGAACAAATATTTAAAGAATTACTAAAAGAAGAACGCTATTCTTCACAATCTGAAATAGCTGACGCACTCTATGCTAAGGGTTTTACTAATATCAACCAATCTAAAGTTTCACGCATGCTCTCAAGATTTGGTGCTATAAGAACCAGAAACTCTAAAATGGATATGGTCTACACTCTTCCTAGAGAACAAGGAATTCCTTCGGTAACCTCAAGTATCAAATCGTTAGTTCTGGAACTTGAGCGCAATGATTATTTAATCGTGATGCATACAAGTCCTGGTAGCGCCCAAATGATTGCTCGCATGCTTGATTCTATCCGAAAAACTGAAGGGATACTTGGTACCATAGCAGGAGATGATACAATTTTTATTACTCCACAAGCTAAAGTAGATATTGCCAAGCTTTACAGTACTATTGAGGATATGTTTTTAGATAAGGAATAAGATAAGTTCTATTTAAAAATCAAATCAGAGAGTTATATAAACATAAGCCTTACCATTACGATAAGGCCTATGTAAAATTTAATAGTTTGCCTAAAAAACTTTAAAGGGCGTCGTCATCTGTTTCGCCTGTACGAATACGTACAACATGCTGGCAATCGTATACAAAGATTTTACCATCACCAATTTTACCTGTACGAGCAACCTTCACAATCGCTTCAATTACCTGATCGCACATTTCATCGCTTACAACTACCTCAAGCTTTACTTTTGGTAAAAAATCTACTTGATATTCAGCGCCACGGTAAAGCTCTGTATGACCTTTCTGTCTACCAAAACCCTTTACCTCAGTTACAGTCATACCGTCAATGCCTAAAGCAGAAACAGCTTCTCTTACATCATCAAGCTTAAATGGCTTAATAATAGCACTTATTTGCTTCATAATATCTTAAACTCCAAAGTTAATAACTCAATAACCTGTGTTTATTCATTCAAGTTATATGCCAGATATAATAGAGTGATAAAATCCTAAAAAACAATCCGTTTTTATAACTTCTTGCACTTATATAATGCAAAACACCTGTAATTAACGCTTTTTTCTAGTGCATAAAAGCGCAAGATGTATTTTTATGCAACTACTAATATTTATAAATTACCTTGCTAATTTTCTAAGTAAAAAAGGTGCACTTTCATAAAAATGCACCTTCACTTTAATTAACCTAACATATCTTTAAAAACCTATAGATACTTAGCTAATTTATCAAAGTACATATAACGATAAATAGTATCGTGTTTATCTTGTAACTTTACCACAGCATTAAAGTACTCTTCCTTAGAAGGTAATCTGCCTAAAATAGCAGCTACTGTTGCAAGTTCTGCTGATGCCAAATAAACATTTGCACCTTGACCTAATCTATTAGGGAAGTTTCTGGTAGAGGTTGATACTACAGTTGCATTATCAGCTACTCTTGCCTGGTTACCCATACATAATGAACAACCTGGAATTTCACAACGAGTACCTACCTTCCCAAAAATACTATATAAACCTTCAGCAATTAGCTCTTCTCGATCCATCTTGGTAGGTGGAGCTATCCATAACTTAGCAGGTAATTGACCTTTTACACTTTCAAGTAAAGTTGAGGCTGCTCGATAATGACCAATATTAGTCATACATGAACCAATAAACACCTCATCAATCTTCACATCTTGACAGTCAGACAATACCTTAACATCATCAGGATCATTTGGAACACAAAGAATTGGTTCAGTAATGGTTGCCAAATCAATCTCAATAACTGCTGCGTACTGGGCATCTTTATCAGCTTTAAGTAATTGTGGATTACTTAACCACTCTTCCATTGCCTTAATACGTTTTGCTAAAGTGTTCTTATCCTCATAACCTTCTTTTATCATCCATTTTAAGAGGGTGATATTAGAAGTTAAGTAACGCTTAATCGGTTCTTTATCAAGAGCGATAGTACAACCTGCAGCTGATCGTTCTGCTGAGGCATCTGCAAGCTCAAATGCTTGTTCAACCTCAAGGTTTTCAAGGCCTTCAATTTCTAAAATACGCCCTGAGAACACATTCTTCTTACCTTTCTTTTCAACAGTAAGAAGCCCCATTTCAATAGCTTTTAATGGAATAGCATGTACTAAATCACGTAAGGTTATACCAGGTTGCATCTTACCTTTAAAGCGTACTAATACAGATTCTGGCATATCTAAAGGCATAACACCAGTAGCAGCCGCAAAAGCTACTAAGCCAGAACCAGCTGGGAATGAAATACCCATTGGGAATCTGGTATGACTATCACCACCAGTTCCTACAGTATCAGGCAATACCATTCTATTAAGCCAACAATGAATTACCCCGTCAGCAGGTCTTAAAGCAACACCACCACGGCTTGAAATAAATTCAGGTAAAGTATTATGTGTTTTTACATCTATTGGCTTTGGATAAGCTGCTGTATGGCAGAATGACTGCATTACCAAATCAGCGCTAAAACGCAAACAGGCTAAATCTTTTAATTCATCACGAGTCATAGGACCTGTGGTATCTTGAGAACCTACGGTTGTCATCTTTGGTTCGCAATAGCTACCAGGTAACACACCTTCTACACCACAAGCTCTACCTACGATTTTCTGGGCAAGAGTATAGCCTTTAACATCACTAGTAACTACTTTTGGCATTACAAAGATATCAGTCTTTGGTAATTTTAAGTAATCACGAGCCTTCATAGTTAGCCCACGACCGATGATTAACGGAATACGACCACCAGCACGCACCTCATCAAATAACACCTCAGTCTTTAAGGCAAATGATGATAATACTTTTGCTTTATTGTCATGTTCTGTAACTATTCCTTCATATGGATAAAAATCAATAACATCACCTGTATTAAAAGCACTAACATCCATTTCAATTGGTAGTGCCCCAGCATCTTCCATGGTGTTAAAGAATATAGGCGCTATCTTGCCACCAAACACAAACCCACCAGCTCTCTTATTTGGGACAAATGGAATATCATGACCAATAAACCATAATACGCTGTTAGTGGCACTCTTTCTTGAAGAACCAGTACCTACTACATCACCCACATATACTATTGGATTACCTTTCTTAGCTAATTCATTAAGTAATGTTACAGGACCCTTTACACCAGGAACATCTGGAGTAATGCCAGGGCGTTCATTCTTTAACATAGCTAAAGCGTGTAATGGAATATCTGGACGGCTCCAAGCATCTGGTGCTGGAGATAAATCATCAGTATTAGTTTCGCCTGGAACCTTAAATACTGTAAGGGTAATTTTTTCAGGAAGTTTTGGTTTAGAAGTAAACCAATCAGCATTAGCCCAAGAGTTCATAACAGCCTGAGCATTTTTATTACCAGCTTCAACTTTCTTAGCAACATCAGAAAATGCTTCAAAAATCAATAAGGTACTACTAAGAGCCTTAACAGCATATGAACCTAAAGTTAAATCATCTAAAAGGTCGATTAACGGTGCAACATTATAACCACCTTGCATAGTACCTAATAATTCAACTGCACGCTCTTTGCTAATTAAAGGACTTACCTTCTTCCCAAAAGCAACATCCCTTAAAAATAAGGCCTTAACCTGAGCTGCTTCATCTACTCCTGGTGGAATACGATTTTCTAATAACTCAACTAATTCGTTAGTATCGGCAGAACCTGGATTTTGTAAAAGTTCAACTAAAGCAAGAGTTTCTTCTTTAGTTAGTGGTTCTGGAACTACACCTTGTTCCTTTCTAGCTTGCGCTTTCTGATGATATGACTCTAACACTTAAGTCTCCTATATAATAGTTGTTACTTTTAAGTTGCTTTAATTATACACTGATAATTACTTAAAATAAAAATATCAGTTTTAAATATCTCATAAAATTTAAAAAAGCTCCTCTGCTATAACATTGCAAAAAATCTTGGCCAATCAAAAGCACAACCAGGATCGGTCTTTCTACTAGGGGCAATATGCTCATGACCTACAATTCTATCTTTAGTAATTGCAGGATAAGACTTACAAAGTAATTTGGTAACTCTGGCCAGGGCAAAATACTGCTCATTAGTATAAGCAATATCATCAGCTCCCTCTAATTCCACCCCTATTGCAAAATCATTACAATTTTCATGTCCTTTAAAAAGAGACTTCCCTGCATGCCAAGCTCTATCTAAAAAACTTACAAACTGAATTATTTCCCCAGTTCTTTTTATATATAAATGAGAACTAACCTCAAGATTGGCTATTTGCTTAAAAAACTCATGACCTTCTAGTTTTTGCCCAGTAAAGAAACGTTCTACATAATTTTCGCCAAAAACTCTGGGTGGTAACGAAATATTATGTATCACCAATAGACTAATTTCCCCTTTAGGGCGCACATTAAAATGCGAAGAACGAATAAAGGTAACATTATCTAGATAACCGCTTACTATCTTACTAGGTAATTTCATAAATCCTCACATAATGCAAAAAGTCCGAGGAAATAATCCCCAGACTTTTTGGTATATACTATAAATTTACTTTTTGCAACTGTTAAGCAAAATGACCTAACATAGATACATCACCAGCTTCAAGGAAACGATGAGCTAAAGCTTCTTCCTTACCTTCTTCAATAGAAACTATCTGGTAAGCCTGAGCATCAGCAAGTAATGCTCTAATTAACATATTATTTAAATGATGACCAGTCTTATATGCCACAAAGCTACCTATTAAGCTCATATTTGACATATATAAATCACCGATTGCATCAAGCATCTTATGTTTTACAAATTCATCTTTATATCGTAAACCTTCTGGATTTACTACCTTAAAATCATCTAAAACTACGGCATTATCTAAAGAACCACCTAATGCTAAATTATGCGCATGCATAAATTCAACATCTTTCATAAAACAGAAAGTTCTGGCTCTACTTACTTCATTAAAGAATAAACTACCAGAGAAGTTCATCTTATAATGCTGTAAATCTTTATCCATTGCAGGGTGATTAAAGTCAATTCTTAAATCTAAAGAAAAACCTTTATCAGCAGGACGTAATTCAGCCCACTTATCATCTAACTCAACACGAACAGTCTTTAAAACCTTAATAAACTTCTTAGGAGCGTCTAAGTTTTCGATACCAGCATCTTCTAAAAGGTAAATAAATGGCTGTGCTGAACCATCCATAACAGGTAACTCAGAAGCGTTTACTTCTATAATTAAATTATCAATTCCTAAAGCACTTAGGGCTGCAGAAAGATGTTCAACTGTAGATACTCTAGTACCATCTTGAGTAACTAACGCTGTGCAAAGCTCGGTATCACGCACCATTTCTGGTGAAGTTTTAAAAACAACATTTGGAGTAAGATCTGTGCGAACATACACAATACCTGTATCGGCACCAGCTGGTTTGAAAGTAATTGAAACTTTCTTACCTGAATGAAGACCAATACCAGTTGCTGATACTGACTTTTTAATTGTACGCTGCTTAATCATGATAATTCTCTTTACGTTTATGCGAGATACTTAAACTTAATAAACCACAATAATAAGACAAGATAAAGTAAATTAAGTTCATCTTTATTTGTGTACTATAAAAATTATAGCAATAATAGTGACCAAGGTCAAATATTGAACTAACTTTTTTCGTAAAAATTTTGCAAAAACTTCATTTATATTTTACAAATTAGCATTGTTAGTAATTTTGAGGTATTTTTACTTTACAAAAAAATGGTAAAAATAACTTTTTAAGTAAGTTAATAACGTAGTTTTCATTAAAAGCTTTTTATTATCACACTTAAAAAATTCTACCTTCCATACTTTCTTGAAAATTCAGTTCATTAAAAAAAGCGCAACCACAAAGTTACGCTTTATCTTAGTTATTACATTTTTTTGTAATAAGATTTAAGAATATATTCAGCTTTATTAAATAGTTTAATCAGCCTTCTGTGTTAAGAAGAAAGGAAGAGCTTCATCATCATCACTCATAAATGGATTATCTTCCTTCTTGGCAGCCTTAGGTTGTTCCTGAGGCTGAGTTTTCGCTTGGGCTGCATTGTTAGGTTCAACTTGCTGAGGAGCACCAAAGATACTTGATAAAGTTTCTTCTTGCTGAGCTGGAGTTGTTTCTTTAGCAGCTTGTTGATTTGGATTCTTTTCAATGCCTGCAATAAGCATTGTTACGTAAACTTCATCAGATTTTACATTTGAATCGTAGTATAAACCAATCTTCACTAAAGCATCTTCACTTGAGTAAGCTGAAATTCTTTCACCTAAATCGTTTAATGCCGAGGTATCAAAATCTGGACTTACACTAACATTAGTTAAAATACCACGAGACTTACAACCTTCAATATCCTCAAGTAATGGGCTGTGGATTGCACTTTCAATAGCTTGAACAATAGCATTCTCTCCTTGACCATATCCCATACCGATTAAAGCAGTACCAGAATCAGTAAGTACTGACTTAACATCGTTAAAGTCTACATTCATGTAACCTGTTTCAGTAATAATGGTTGATAAACCCTTTACAGCTCGTAATAACACATTATTACATTCACAGAAAGCTGTAGCTAATGAAACTTTGTGACCAAAACCAGTAATAAGCTTATCATTTGGGATAATAATAAGAGCATCAACTTCATTTCTAAGTTTTTCGATACCTTCTTCAGCTTTCTTAAGCTGTAATTTACCCTCAAAAGTAAACGGCTTGGTTACAATAGCAACAGTTAATGAACCAAGTTCTTTACGTACAATATTAGCAATAACAGGAGATGCACCAGTACCTGTACCACCACCCATACCAGCGGTAATAAAAGTAATATCAGCAAGACCAATCTTTTCTTTTAATTCTTTTCTGCTTTCTTCAGCTGCTTTTCTACCAACATCAGGGTTAGAACCAGAACCTAAACCTCTGGTGGTATCACGACCAATCTGAATCTTAGTTTTTGTGGTATTAGACTTTAAAGCCTGTACATCGGTATTTACCACAATATAATCAACATTTGGGTTAGCCTGCTGAGTAACCATATGCTGCACACTGTTACCGCCACCACCGCCGATACCGATTACCTTAATTTTTGCAATGCCATTAGCTAATGAATCACTTGAAGCTTCAAAAGCTGTATCATCTGTCGCCTGAGTTATACCGCTCATCTATCCTTACTCTCTCAAGATTATTTTTGGTTAAAAATAGGTATTAAAAAGTTAATCACCTAGGAACACTACCTAAATTTTTCAGACATTCCTAGCAACAAATCACATCACTTTGACAAATGATGTTAGATAAATCTAATTCTAATGCAATTGCTTATATTTTGAACAAAGAACACCAAAAGGAGTTAATTCTTTCATGCGGTTTAATGCCGTACAAGCATCAATTGAACGAACTAATGGATTAACCTATTTTGGAATGCCTAAAATTAACTCTTATTATACCTGTCATTACACCATCTCGCTATACTTTAGTAATTTTTTTGTGATTAAATTACACTATAAGTGACATAATTTAGCAAATTGCCGTTTTATACTATTATTTAACCAATAAAAAATACTACTAAACCTAGGTAACGCATTTTTTAAGGCTTCACTACCTAAATAAAGTAATTAAACACTCAATCCTTAAACTTAAATTCTCTACTACATTTCTTGTTGTAGCGCACTTAATAAGGAATTAAGCATATTTTTAACTTTTGATTTGCTAGGTGGAATATAGCGTTTAGTTTGAATTTCACGCGATAATTTAAGTAACCCAATAAGCACAGTATCACTATAAGGGTCGATTGCATCAGTAAGCCCTGTTAATTGCTCATCAATTTGTCCAATTTTAACTTTAGAGGCTAACCGCTCGGCTCCATAATTAGCTATTATTTCCGATAGTTTATTTAACGCACCAGGATATTTTGCGCCACCACCTGTTAATACAAATCCAGCACCCAACTCAAGACCTTTTATTTCAACACTTTCTATTGCCTTTTTAAAAACAAGCCCGTAATCAGCATCTAAAAGCTCTAAAAAGTCTTTTTTAGGGAAGGATATTTTAGAACGAATATTCTCGTTGCCGTTAATTTCAATGGTATCACCTCTTTTATCCTCGCTGATTTCTTGTGATTCACACTTAATCTTTTCTGCCCAAGAATCATTTAAGCCATAAGCTACTGCTAAAGAACGAGTAACATATTGCCCTGCTAAAGATGAAATACCTGAATAATACTGATAACCATTTTCATATACGGTAATATCAACGCTCCCTGCCCCGATATCTAAGACGCAAACCCCTAATTTTTTCTCTAAATCTGTAAGAACAGCATGTGATGAGGCTACACCAGCATAAATAAACTCATACATATATTTTGATCTAATGCAGGAGGAGACAACATACTTAATATTCGTTAAAAAATCTTTATCAGCATATAGTAAATGGGCATGACTCTTAAGCTGTCCACCTACTAAACTTCTTGGATCATCAATAAAATTATTGGAGTCTACCTGGTAATAATTATTAAAGGAGGTTATCAATTCTTTACCTTCAATACTTAACGAACAGGCATTATTAAAGGCTTTTACCATATGTTCTGAGGTAATAGCACGATGACCTATTTCACAAGAGCCATCATTATTTTTATATTCAATATAACGGCCAGGGATCGCTACAAAAATTCTTGGATTATCAATAAAAGGTAAAGTATCTTTATTATAGGTAGAGCGAACAGCACGGTCAGCACTATTGTAAGCTGTTGATAAGCTTTCCTTAAGCTTATTCATACATTTAATGCCGTTTTCAGAAAAGCCTTCAGATTTATGCTGTCCATAGCCAATGATTTTAATTTCATCTAAGTAAACTAAAGCCGCACATACTCTAATATACTTGGCCCCAAAATCTACTGCTATTACATATTGTTCTACATCTTCATCAAGATTTGCTAAATTACTGTTTGCTATCATCTTGTTTCTCTATATTTTTATACTTTACCGCCATGCCGTTATCATATCTTAAATCAATATACTCAATTAAATCTTTACTTTCAATATATGGAAAAGATTCAACAAAAAGTTTTAATCTTCCTGCTAAAACATCATCATCTCTAATAATAGCATCTATGCTATCCATATCACGACCAAGTTTTAACAAAACACCATTTGTTAATTCTAATTCCCAAATATAGTTATCAGTTAATTCAAGTTTCTTTATAATAAAGTTAGAACCTGATAATACTGAGGAAAAAATTCTATATCTATCAAATACTGCTCGTGCAATTTCCTCATCGATTTGTTGCTGTTTACCTGGATCTTTTGCAATATATACCGGTCCCATTAATTGCACTAAATTCTTTTTACACTTGGTAATATCAGGGTAAATAATATGCCACTGAGTAGTTAGCACACCATTGTTGTATAAAGTTAAAGGTTCATGTTCCACTACATAAATCATTAAAATATCAGGATGACGCTTTTTTAAGTAAACAGCATTTATCCAAGGTAGAGTTTCCATATACTCTTTAACTTGGGCTAAGTCGACAGTCACTATATTATAATTTTTAGGATTTTTCGAATAATATGCCTCAATATCTGATTTACTTAATATTTTTAAATCGCCCTCAACCTGAATTTTTCGGATAGGGATATTATCAACCTCACTCATGGTATTAAATAAAAAGCGAATAAAGACGACATTGAGAATTAGCACAACTATTAAAAAAATAATTCCTCCAATAAGCTGTGCTAAGGTACGCCTAGGCTGCGATGCAACCTTATCCTCTGATACCTTTAATCCAACGACCGAAACCAAGTTAATTTCCCTTTAATTTCTCAATATCAAGTTCAATTGTTGCAAATTTTTTAGCAAGTTTACCGACATTACCAGCACCTTGAGTAAGCACAATATCGCCATCTTTTATTACATCAGCCAAAATCTTTGGCACCATATCTACACTAGATGCAAAATATGGCTCAAGCACGCCTCTAAGACGTAAAGATCGGCATAAAGCTTTACTGTCAGCACCTACTATCGGAACCTCTCCTGCTGGATATACATCCATAAGAATTAGTTCATCAACTACCCCTAAAACATCTAAAAACTCCTCAAAGCAATCACGAGTTCTAGTATAACGATGTGGCTGGAATATCATTACTAAGCGCTTGCCTGGATAACCATTACGCACAGCTTTTATTGTAGCCATAACCTCACTTGGATGATGACCATAATCATCGATAAGCAATACCTCACCTTTTTGAGTCTTAAATGGACCATATTGCTCAAATCTACGACCAACACCTGCAAAATTTGCTAAAGCAGTAATTATTGCCTCATCGCTTATATCATCTTCAGAGGCAACAGCAATAGCAGCACAAGCATTTAATGCCATATGGTATCCTGGTAAGTTTAACGTAATATCTAATATGGTATTATCTTTACGGCGCACCTTAAATGTTGAACGGCTAGCTACTTGTTTAAAATCATAAAGCATTACATCACAATCAATAGTTGAACCATAAGTAATAGTTTTTCTACCGATTCTTGTTAGTAATGAATGAATAACCTCATCATCTTTACAAACAACTGCTACACCATAGAATGGTAAATTATGTAAAAACTCAATAAAGGTATCTTTAAGTTTCTCAAAGTCTCCACCATAAGTATCCATATGGTCAGCCTCAATATTAGTAACAACACTACACATTGGCTGCAGATGTAAAAATGAGGCATCTGACTCATCTGCCTCAGCAATTAAATAACGGCTACTACCTAAACGCGCATTTACCTGAGCACTATTAAGTAACCCACCAATCACAAAGGTTGGATCTCTATTAGCCTGGGCATAGATGCTAGCAATTAAACTTGTAGTTGTAGTCTTACCATGAGTACCTGCAACAGCAATACCGAATCTATATCGCATAAGCTCAGCTAACATCTCTGCACGGCGCACAACTGGAATATGTAATTCAATGGCTTTAAGGCGTTCTGGATTATCTTTTTTAATGGCACTTGATAATACAACAACATCGGCACCTGTAACGTTACTTTCTTTATGCCCGATAAAAACTACAATACCCAGACTTCTTAAATGATCCACAGTAGGAGATTCTGCAATATCGGAACCTGTAATAATATAGCCCTCGTTTGCAAGTACCTCGGCTATCCCATTCATACCTGAGCCACCAATCCCCACAAAATGGATACGCTTTACTTTATGCATCTGAGTTAAGGCAGTTGATGAAGTATTATCTAAGTTATTCATTATTTGTCTCCTGCATAATAACGACAAACATCTGCCACTTGCTTTGTCGCATCAAGTTTTGCTAATGAGGCAGCGATAGTGCTCATTTTTTCTAAATCTCTACGGTTTTTAGCTAATCTTACTATTTCCACAGCTAATTTTTCAGGTGTTAATTCTTTTTGCACCATAGTAATACTAGCTCCTGCTGATGATAAGAAATTAGCATTCTTAGTTTGATGATCATCAACAGCTGTTGGTAATGGTACAAAAATAGCTGGAATGGCACTTGCCTGCACCTCAGCTACTGTTAAAGCTCCAGCTCGGCAAATAATTAAATCATGCTCCTTATAAGCTTTGGCCATATCGGAAATAAATTCTACTACCTCAACCTGAGCACTAACACCTAATTCTTTATAACACTCTAAAACTTTTTCACTATTACCTTTTCCAGTTTGGTGAGTTAGCTCCAAGTTAGGATAAGCATCAAAAGCTAATCGAAAAGCATAAGGAATGTTTTCATTTAAAGCCTGAGCTCCTAAACTACCACCAACCACTAAAATTCTAAGCTTTTCACTTAAAAAATATCTTGGCAAAGTTTCATGAAGCTTTAAAACATCTTCACGTACAGGATTGCCTACATATTTAACCTTAGTCCCCTGAAAAGCTCCAGGAACACCTAATAAGATTTTTTTAGCAAGTTTAAATAATAACTTATTAGTCATTCCTGCTACTGCATTTTGTTCATGAATAATCAATGGCTTGCGACAAATAAAAGTAGCAACCCCACCCGGAGCTGAAGCAAAACCACCTAAACCTAATACTACATCAGGTTTGTACTTAATAATAATGATTAGTGCTTGACATATAGCAAATACAAACTTACAAAGTGCCCAGATTTTATGTAATAAACCAAAACGACGTATTCCTGAGATATTTACATAAGCTATGTTAAAGCCATGTTTTGGTACAAGTGTAGCTTCCATACGGTTTTTAGCACCTAACCATAACACTTCAAATTCGCCATTTTTTGCCAATTCTTGAGCAACTGCAAGACCAGGAAAAACATGCCCCCCTGTACCACCTGCCATTATTAATATTTTTTTCATAAATAAATTTATCTATTTTTCCAAATGAATATCTGATATTTCATCACTTAAAGTATGATCATCAAGTTTTGCTTGATCCTCATTACCATTAGCTTTGACTTTCTTGCGACTTATAGTTTTTTTAACTTTTTTCTCAACTGTAACATTATCATCGCTAATATCTTGAGTTTTATTGCGCACACGTTTTTTAATAGCTTTCGGTTGCTCATTTAACCTTTCTTCGCTATTTTGATTACGCTTATTACGCGAGTATAAGTTATCAACAATTTTATTAGCTTCTAATGTTTTTAGCACCCCATAGCGCCTTTCATATGAAATACGTATCACTACGGTTAATGCTAAAATCATCATAATTAAACTTGAACCACCATAACTAATCAGTGGCAAAGTAAGACCTTTGGCAGGAGTAAGTGAGGTTGCAGTACCGATATTAATAAAAACCTGCATTAAAAACCATACACCAACACCTACACACACTCCAAACTGCTTTAAATTGCGATTAGTTTCAGAGCGCAAACACATTATTCCTAATGCAAAAAGTCTAGCTACTAAACAAAATTCTAATAAGAGAATTATACCAATACCTATTAACCCTGTTTCTTCAGCCCAAATTGCTGAAACAAAGTCAGTATGAGAATCTGGTAAATAAGCTAACTTAAATATACTATTACCTAACCCTTCACCATATATTTCACCACGACCAAAAGACATTAACGACATAGTTGTTTGATAACCATAATCAAATTGATGTTCCCAAGGATTAGTAAAGGCTAACAATCTTAGTATACGATAAGGATGTATTAATACTGCAATTCCAGCAAGAGCACACATTGTTAAAACCATAAATGATAAATGTAAATACTTCATGCCAGCTAAAAAGAGTAACATAAAAGTTACTGCACATAAAATTAAGGCTGTACCCAAATCTTTTTGCAAATACCCTATTACTGCTAATGCCATAAGCAAAATAATAAAAGGTTTAACTTGTTCCCAAGGCGAACGTAAACTGTCTTTATGCCTATCTATATAACCTGCAATAAACATAATCCAAATAAATTTAAATAGTTCTGCAGATTGTAGATTTATTAAACCTAAGTTTAGCCACCTCTTAGCACCATTTATTTCTGTTCCTAGCAGGATTGTCCCAATACAAAGCAATAAAGCTAATAATAAAAACTTAAGATCGCCTATCTTACTAATAAACTTAAAAGGTAAATTTACTAAAATAAACCCCGAAAAACCCCCCATAACTAAATAGGCTATCTGCCTTTTTACAAAATATAAACTATCCTGGTATTTTAACGAGGCAACAGAAATTGAAGAGGTATAGACCACAATAAGACCAATGGCTAAAAGCATAAAAATAATTAACACTAAGAACCTATCGTAAAGAGGTTCTTTGGAAAAATCATATTTTTCTTCTAGACCAAAAATCTTTTTTAAGATCATTTTATACCTCTAACTATTCTTGTAAAACAGCTACCACGTTCCTCAAACGAAGCAAACTGATCAAGACTAGCGCACGCTGGAGCTAATAAGACAATATCCCCTGGTACAGCAATTTTTCTTGCTTCCTCAATAGCCTCTTTCATGTCATTGCATAACTTAGTCTGCACACCTAAATCTGCTAGTAATTTACCATCTCTACCAAAGCAGCACATAAAAGAAACTTCTTTCCCTAATAAGTTTTTAATAGGAGTAAAATCTTGTCCTTTACCAATCCCTCCTGCTAATAAAATAATTCTGCCCTTTGAGGCTAAACCATTTACAGCAGCCAAAGTTGCGCCAACATTAGTAGCCTTAGAATCATTATAATAACTAACGCCATTTATCATGCCTGCTAATTGACATCTATGCGCAAGACCTGTAAAAGTACGTAATGTAGCAATTTGTGCGTCTCTAGTAACATGCAAACAATCAGTTAAAGCTATAGCTGCTAGGGCATTCATCTCATTATGCACGCCTTTAATGCCAATTTGCGCAACTTTCATAATTGGCTTACCATTAAAGCTTAAGTATTCTTCATCATTTAAGACCATCTTGCCATAAGATTTATCGTCTTCCCCAAAACTTACTCTAGGAGCATTAGAATTTGTTGGAATAGTAGCATCATCTGCTCTATTTACTACAACATTCTTAGCATGAGCATAAATACGTTGCTTAGCAGCTGCATATTCACTCATCTTGCCATGGTAGCGATCTAAATGGTCTTCTGAAATATTTAAAATTGTAGCTCCAATTAGCTCTAATGACTTAGTGGTCTCTAACTCAAAACTTGAAAGCTCAAGTACATAGACGTCTACATTATCATCAAGAATATCAAGGGCAGGAATTCCAATATTCCCACCCATTTGAGCATTTAACCTTGCACTCTTACAGATTTCATAAACTAAGGTAGTAACTGTACTTTTACCATTTGAACCTGTAATACCAATTACAGGAGCCTTAGCATATCTTGCAAAAAGCTCAATATCACCAATAATTTCAGCGCCATTTGCCTGAGCTTTTTGTAAAGCTTCGTTTTCAATGGCAATACCAGGGCTTACAATTATGGTTTTATATTGCATTAACTTATTAGCATCTAATGGTCCAAAATTAGCAGTAAGCTTATTATTAGTAATAAAATCATATTTACTTAAATCCACTTTTTCAGGACTTCTAGTATCGAATAAAGCTGGTAAAAAACCTTTTTTTACTAAAAATTTTACTGTAGAAATTCCACTTTTACCTAAACCTACAACGGCAAATGTATTTTCCATTTTCTCACCTTGCAACATTATCTAGTAAAAATACCTAATAAACCAATTAGTACTAAAATAACTGTAATAATCCAAAATCTAATTGAAACTTTTGTTTCTGGCCAGCCTAATTTTTCAAAATGATGATGAATTGGAGCCATTCTAAAGATACGCTTTTTATATAACTTGTAAGATCCAACTTGTAAAATTACACTTACAGTCTCTAGCACAAAAATTCCCCCCATAATAAAGAGTAAAATTTCCTGTCTTACAATTACTGCTATTACCCCTAATAACGCTCCAAGTGATAACGAACCAACATCGCCCATAAATAATTTTGCAGGATAACAGTTAAACCATAGAAAACCAATACAAGTTGCAACTACGGCTACACATATTAACATTATCTCCGATGCATAAGGTAAATATGGCAAGGTAAAAAAATTAGCAAAGTTATTTTGACTTATAAAAAATGCTACTAGCCCAAGACCTGTAGCAACTAATGCTGTACATACTGCTGCAAGACCATCTAAACCATCAGTTAAATTTACCGCATTAGAAGAACCAACAATTACCAAATAAGTTAAAACAATAAACAATACCCCAATATCTGGCATTACACTACTAATATAAGGAATAACTAATGAGGTTTCTTGTGGAGATTTATGCACAAGATAAAGCGTAATAGCTATAGCTAAAGCACAAACAGACTGCCAAAAATATTTCCATCTTGGAATAAGTCCATTAGTATTTTTACGTACTACTTTTAAATAATCATCCATAAAGCCTATTACAGAATAACCAAATAGCGCCATTAAACATACCCAAGTATAGATACTATCAAGTTTACACCATAATAATGAACTAACAATAATTACCGACGATGTTAATACCCCCCCCATTGTTGGAGTGTTTCTTTTGGAGAAATGAGACTCAGGTCCGTCATCACGAACTACTTGCCCAAAATGTAACTTTTGTAGTTCTCTTATAAAGGTTGGTCCCGTTAAGATACAAAGCACAAAAGCTGTAATAAAAATTGCAAATGCTTTAACAGCTAAACTATCAAAAACCTTAAAAAATGCCCAATCATTACTTAGGTACTCAAATAAATGAGTTAACATGGTTATTCCTTATCATTCCTCTTGTTAATAATATACTCTACAACTTGATGCATATTCATTGCATGAGAACCCTTGACCGCAAAAGTCATTGTTTGTTGTTTATCGTTAATTTTCTGGGCTAGATCTGCTTGGAGCAATTCTTTAGTAGCATAAGCTCCACCTTTGCCACCTAAGGCATTAAATTGCTGGGTAGCAAATTTAGCAAGTTCTCCTACTGCATAAAGATAATCAATCTTACCTATAGCAAATTTACCAACTTCTTGGTGAATCTCTTTAGCATAATCACCAAGCTCTCCCATATCACCTAAGATAAAGATTCTAGTTCCTTTCATCACACTTAAAGCATCGATAGAAGCTTTAACAGCAGTAAATGAGGCATTATAAGCATCATCAATAATCGCTAAATTATCGTCAACTTTAAGTAAACTTAAACGTCCTGCTACTGCTTTAACATTACCAAGCCCCATAATTATACTATCTTTACCAGCCCCAAAAACAGCACTCATAGCAATGGCATTTAAAGCATTATTAACATTATGCTTACCAAGTAATGGTAACGTAGCACGACCTTCAATTACCTTAGTATATTGATTAACCTTAGCAAGATTAACTTTAAAACTAAAGCTTGGGCAACCTAAATCATCTGTCGCAACATCATAACCACAAATATCAGCTTGAGAATTTAACCCACTAGAAAGTAAGGTAACTTTAGCATAATCTTCACACCACTTAGGATAAAAGGCATCATCGGCATTAACTATGGCAATTTTATTATGCTCCATAGCATAATCAAAAATTTCACTTTTGGCCTGATATACTCCTTCTAAGGAACCAAAACCTTCTAAGTGGGCAGCGCCAACGTTATTAATTAATACGCAATCTGGATTTACTAAATTCACGCTATACTCAATTTCTTTTGGATGATTTGCTCCCATTTCAATAACAGCATACTCAGTATCCTCATCTATTTGCAATAAAGTTAGAGGTACACCAATGTCATTATTTAAATTTCCTTTAGTAGAAATTGTTTTACCCATTTGAGATAAAATTGAGACAATCATTTCTTTTACTGTGGTCTTACCGCATGTGCCAGTTAAAGCACATACTTTTGCTTTACTATGCAAACGATTAAATAAACCTAATTTTCCTAAAGCTATACGAGTATCAGCGACTATAATCTGACTAATATCATCAGCTAACGGCATTTTATGATCAGTAACTACTGCTTTTGCCCCTTGACTAACAGCGCTTGCAATATAGTCATGTCCATCAAAGCGAGCACCTTTTAATGCTAAAAACAATGAACCTTCTGCCACATTACGCGAATCAGTAGTAACTTTATTAATACTTAATCCTTTATTCCCTATTAAAGTACCACCTAAAAATTCGGCTAATTGAGTTACCTGAGCCTTAATCATGTTTATCTCCAGTTAATAAACTTGCGACTTCTCTATCACTATAATGATGCTTTACTTTCCCAATGATTTGATAATCTTCATGACCTTTGCCAGCTACGATAATTACATCACCTTTTACCGATGCGTTATAGGCTGTCTCTATCGCTTGAGCACGATCTTCAATAACCTGATAATTATCGCTATTTTTTACCCCTTCAAGCATCATAGCAATAATTTGCTTGGGGTCTTCAGTACGTGGATTATCATTAGTAAATATCACTTTATGCGCCATTTGTGAGGCAATTTGTGCCATTATTGGTCTTTTACCTGTATCACGATCCCCACCACAGCCACATATAACTGTAATCCCCCCAAATCCATGTTCTTTTAATGCAGCAATTGCTCTTTGTAAACCATCTGGAGTATGGGCATAATCAACAATTAATGTTCCATGATTATTTTGTGAAATATACTGCTCCATTCTGCCCTTTAGAGGTCTAAGGATAGTAGCTTTTTCTGCTATTGCATTTAGCGAATATCCCATATTAAGCAAAATACCAATAGCGCATAATAAATTTTCAACATTAAAACTACCAAATAAACCAGTTTTAATAGTAGCACTACCAAAACTGCTCTTTACAGTCATGGTAAAACCATCATGAAGGTAATTTATATTTTCAGCATAAAGATATTTATAATTTGCAGTAATATTTTGCTCATGAGCTTTTTGCAACAGCAGTTCATATTGCACCTTAGAACGAGCATATACAATAGCACTTGGTAAGTTTAAGGCAAAATTAAAACCTACCTCATCTTCAATATTAATTACTGCATTACTCTTATCATTAACTTGGGTAAATAGCTTAAACTTTGCTTGAGCATAATTAGCCATAGTTTTATGAAAATCTAAATGATCACGACTTAAATTGGTAAAAGCCACATGTTTAAACTTTAACTTATCAACTCGGCCTAAAACTAAACCATGAGAAGAAACCTCCATAGCAACAGCTTTAGCACCCTCATCTTTAAACTTTACGATATTTTGTTCTATTAGCAAGGGACGTAAAGTAGTATTAGTTGAAGGAGTTAAATTAGGATAAAAACCATTACCTAATGTCCCCATAAGGGCTGTTTTTTTACCTAATAAAGTAAGTAAAGTACTTGCAAAATACGTTACTGAACTTTTACCATTAGTACCTGTAACACCAATTAAGTCAATATCTTTTGAAGGAGCATCATAAAAAATGCCAGCAATTAAGGCCTCATAGTGCTCTAAATTCTGCACCCCAAAAACCGGAATATTATATTGCTTAATAAATTCATCGCTTACTATAAAGCCATCTGAATTATCATATATTATAGCCGTAGCACCTTTTTGTACAACCTCATCAAGATGCTCTCTTGCATCAAAACTTAAGCCCTTAAATGCTAAGAATAAAGTATTCTTTCTTACATCATTAGTATTAGCACTTAAATGTTCAAACAAGACACTTGGTGCCTGTATGTGCAGAGCATCTGCAATCATCTTGAGATCTTTCATATCAACCCTTTTTGATAGTGCCAAAAAAAATTTTTTGTTCCTGATATGTTAAACTTAATGCTCTAACGCTAGAGCATTTATCTTAGGTTATTAACAGTAAAAGTACTGGCAATTATCCATCATTTACTGACGGTTTTGTAATTTTTTTCTTTCTCGTATCTTCATTTCGAGTATTGCCTTGCGTTTTTCAGCCAAGGTGCGAATATGGTTATCCACAGGATCTATATCATCAGGTGGAATATTATATACTTGTAATACTTTATTCATTACCTCAGTAAATACGGGCCCCGATACTGCGCCACCATAAAATTTACCGGCATGTGGTTCATTTATCACAACTACCATCACAAAGCGAGGATTACTCATAGGAGCAAGACCAACGAAGGTACCTACATAATCTTTTCCATATTTACCAGCTACGGCAACTTTAGCAGTACCGGTTTTTCCACCAATACGGTACCCCTCTACCATTGCCTCGCCACCGGTACCACCACCTTCTACTACAGCCTCAAGAGCTTTAAGCATCTTAATAACATCTTCTTCCTTTACTACTCTTATTCCTTTAGGTTCTTCTTTCACCTTTAAAATAGAAAGTGGTTTTAACACACCTAAATTAGCTAGTACTGAATATGCCTGAGCTATTTGCAAAGGAGTTACCATTATGCCATAACCAAAACCTGTGGTTGCCTGCTCAAGCTTACTCCACCTTCTTCTTGTTAATGGTAAAACCCCAGAGCGCTCACCAAGGAGTTTTAATGGTGTTTTTTTACCATAACCAAACTTTTGTAATACATCCATCATTTCAGATGGTTGCATCTTTAGTGCAATATGTGCCATACCAGTGTTTGATGAGTATTTAATAATATCAAACAAGTTAGCATACTTCATTGGATGTGAGTCTTTAATTTCTTTCCCATTAACTAAAAATGGGGCAGTATCAAAGATTTCATTCCAATTGGTGTATCCTAATTCTAACGCTCCTAAAGCAATTAAAGGTTTTGTTGTAGAACCAGGCTCATAAAGATCTGTTACGACACGATTTCGAGCTTTATAGGAATTATAAGTAGTCATATTATTAGGATTAAATGAAGGACTATTAGCCATAGCTAATACCTCTCCAGTCTTTGCATCTAACAATACTAATGAGGCGCTAGTTGCTTGATTTATTTCACGAGCGTATTTCAGCGATCTATATGCAACTTGCTGGATACGCTGATCAATACTAAGCACCACATTTTTAGATTTTTTACCCTCATCAATAAAACCTAAATCTTTAATTACATTGCCACGCATATCCTTAATATGCAAACGTTTGGTAGGTTCTGATTGTAGTAACTCATCAAATTTATATTCGACACCTTCAACACCATTACCATCAATATTAGTTCTACCAATTAAATGCGCATTTATTTCACCAGTTGGATAATAACGCTTTAATTCATCTTCAATAATAAAACCACGAATATGAAGTGACTGAATAAATTTAGCAGCAGGTTCAGGGATTTGTCTTGCAAGAAACACCGTATTCTTTTTGCCAGGTTTACCTACTCGCTTAAGTAAATAATCGTAATCGATATCAAGAACAGAGGCGATCTCTTGAAGATTTTTAACTTGATTTAAACCATTATATTTATGAAAATCTGCACAGTTTACACTTACAGTTTTAACAGGAACTGAAATAGCTAATTCATTACCATTTCTATCGGTAATCACACCACGCTCAAGACTACCAACAGCAGTACGCATAACTCGATCATTACCTTTGCTAATGAGTGATCGAGACTCATACACCATAAGATAAGTTAATTTACTTGATAGCAATACTAGAAACAAAAAAAAGAGCAACCATAAAAAAATCAATCTATAAGATCTTACTATAAATGGTTCCTTTTCTTTACGAGAACAAAACGTCTTACCGTAAAAATATAATTTCTTAACAATTGTATGTATCACAATATGTCCTAATAGTAGTAAACTACTTTTTAGTTAAATTAATTACCTTTTCAGAATGAATATCAGTTGTTACCATATGCAATTTTTCTTGCGCAACATTCTCAACTCTAGAATGAGTCAATAAAACTTCTTGCTCTAATTTCAAATGTTGGTATTGCTCCTCAAGCTTTGATTGACGCTTGTTTTCTTTATTTATTTCTATTATGTAAGTACGTGTTTCTTGCTCTTGCTCAATCATAGCAAACGATAATACAACAGCTGCAATTAATAAGATAAAAAAGAAAAATTGCTTTAATAAATCTTTTAAAATCAGCACACCTAAAAAAACAACTTCTCGGTTTCTGCCTGAACTCATTACAAGCTTCATTGCGCACTCCATCTCTGAGCTACTCGTAAAGTCGCACTGCGAGAACGAGGATTTTGAGCTATTTCCTCTTCTTTAGGAGTTATAGGTTTACCAATAGCAATAAAACTTCTACTTTTTAGAATATCTTCTTCTTTTACTGGTAAACCACGAGGCACGTTAGCCCCACGCTGAGCATCTCTTATAAAATTCTTAACAATGCGATCCTCAAGAGAATGAAAACTTATAACACAAAGCCTACCACCAACTTTTAATAAAGATGTAGCATCATTTAATGTTGAGGTTATTTCATCAAGTTCGCCATTTATATAAATTCTTATCGCCTGAAAGCTTCTAGTTGCAGGATGTTTATTACTTTTTCCTTGAGGTAGAACTCGAGCTATCATCTCGGCAAGTTCTCTAGTTGTGCTATAAGGTTTAATCTTACGATCATTTACAATGATATTGGCAATTTTTTTAGCAAAACGCTCTTCACCATAGACCTTAAGCACATAGGCAATCTCATCGGCATCTGCACGATTTAACCATTGAGCGGCACTTTCACCTACACTTGGATCCATGCGCATATCTAACGGTCCATCGTGCATAAAACTAAACCCTCTTGTTGGATCATCAAGTTGTGGTGATGATACGCCAAGGTCTAAGAGCATTCCTGATAAGTTACCAATCACGCCATAAGGAGCAAGGAGCTTTGGAGCCTCAGAAAAACAGCCATGGAGCATACAAAAACGAGGATCAGTGATTTCTTTAGCCGCTTCTACTGCAAGGGGATCTCTATCAATCGCAAAAAGTCGCCCATTCTCATTAAGTTTACTTAAAATTAAACGAGAATGACCACCTCTACCAAAAGTACAGTCAAGATAAATCCCTGAAGGATCGATTGCTAATCCCTCTACAGCCTCATGTAATAATACGGTTATATGCTTATTGGCCATATAAAAATCACTTCTTGTAAAGAAAAATAGGTGATAACGCTCATAGAGTACTTTATCACCTATCATTAAATATAATCCTTAGAGCTAATTCTGTAAGCCGGGTTCTGTGCTGTATTGCTACAGTGGTAATCATTCATCTAGACCAGAAATCACTCCCTGGTTCAAGCGACCAACCCGCTCCACGCACGGGCCATGCAATTGAAGCCTATTTGGTCTTGCTCCGGGTGGAGTTTACCATGCCACAAACTGTTACCAGCTGTGCGGTGAGCTCTTACCTCGCCGTTTCACCCTTACCATAAAAATGGCGGTCTACTCTCTGTTGCACTAGTCGTGAACTCTCGTTCCCTAGGCGTTACCTAGCACCCTGCCCTATGGAGCCCGGACTTTCCTCTCCTCATAACTGAGCAGCGATTACCCGAACTAGCTCTAACTTAAAATTATAGCATAATTTAAAACAATTTAAAGCTTTATTAGTCAGTCATTTTTAATGCTTCAGTGTATAACAAATTCTTCTTTACCTTACAAAACTCCGAAGCAATTTTTACTGCATCTTTTTGGGAGGTATACTCAAGCAATATTCCCATTAGTTCCTTAGCTTTCACTAAATCGCTATCAGTCTCTTCTTTACAAGGTGCAATCATAAGCACCATTTCGCCTTTTTCGTAATTTGGATCAGCTAAAAGTTGAGCTTCTAAAGTATTAGCCTTAGCATAATAAAACGTCTCAAACTGTTTTGTTAGTTCCCTTGCAACTACCACCTCACGATCCCCAAAAATCTCAGCTAACACTTTGGCGGTTTTAATTATTCTACGGGGGGCTTCATAAAAAATTAATGTCTGATCTTTTTTACTAACTTTATTTAAGGCATCATATAAAGCTTTTTCTTTAACTGGTAAAAAACCCTCAAAAGAAAATCTGTCAGTAGGTAGCCCCGATGCACATAAGGCAGTAATTGCTGCACAAGCTCCCGGTAAAGGAATAACTTTTACCCCTTGAGAGACACACTGATTAACTAAATGATAACCAGGATCAGAAATTAACGGTGTTCCTGCATCAGAGATTAATGCCACCATATTTCCAGATCTAATTAGCTCAACAATTTTCTCAGCTTTTTGCTGTTCATTAAAATCATGGTAACTAATTAAATTAGGTTTCAAAATACCATATTGTTCAAGTAGTGGAAATGAATGCCTAGTATCCTCAGCTAAAATTACATCTGCTGTACAAAGGATATCTATTGCTCTTTGTGTAATATCCTTTAAATTACCAATTGGGGTTGGTACTATAAATAAAGCCACAATCTTTTCCATTTTTCTTCCAAATTTACTCTTTAACTTCACATAAAAACATTACAACCGTGTATAATATTACAGATTATCGAGAAATTTATAATAATTATTGTAATTTTTAATATTTGTTTTAGAGATTATTACTAATGAATTCAATCATCCGATATTTTAGCCTAACAATCATGACTTTTGCTTTAGTACTTAGCACTTTCTTAAGTGGTTGTACTTCAGCTAGCAGGTACGGTCATGATTCTAGTCTAAAACCAACTCCTTTTGGAGTGCTAGAACATGATAGCTCTTGGTACGAAACACAACTTCAAATTGCAGAGCCTGAGTATAATTATGATTGGCAAATTTTATTAGCTCGTAGCTATGCCAAAGAAAATGACATTGAACGCGCCAATGAAGTTATTAGCCAGTTACGTAATAATGCTATAACTCCTTTACAAGGCAATCAAGCTGATATTGTAGAGGCGCAAATAAAAGCTCGAAATGGTTATTACCAACAAGCTTATAATTTACTTGAACCTGTTAATACCCTCACCTTACCTAATGAAACTGCAAGTTTTTACTATATCTTAAAAGCTAATGTAGCAAGCAAGCTCAAAATGAATTTAATAGCTGGACAAAATTTCTTAAATGCCGCTAAGCTTCATACTGGTGATGAACAATTAAGTTTATATAATCGCACAGCTAACGCTCTTGTTAAAGCTAATTCTAAAGATATTTACCAAGCTTTTAAACGTACAAATAATAAACTAGACCGTGGTTTTTATGAATATGCCTTAATTCAAAAAAATAAAAACATTAAGTCTAGAGATCGTCAGATGAGACGTTTTGAGCATAAATACCCAAATCATCCATCTTTAAACTTAGCAAGCTTTAATGAATCTCAAACCAAAACCCCTAAGCAGGTAGTAACCACCCAAGAGCAAACTCCAACCATTGCAGTATTTTTACCATTATCAGGTAAATATGCTCAGTTAATTGGAAATCCTACGAAGATGGGTATCATCAATGCTTATAAAGATAGAGGCATTAGTATTAACCTTAAATTCTTTGATACAGAAACTAATAGTATTGCCAACCTTTATCAAAACGCTTTAAAAAATCAAGCTAAGGTTATTATAGGACCAATCATTAAAAATCAGGTTGATGACTTAATTGCTCTTAGACCTGAAATTCCAGTTATTGCCTTAAATGAAGGGACAATACCTAAGACCTCAAAAATCTTTTATTTAACGTTAGCACCTGAAAATGATGCTCTAAACGCTGTTGATGAAATTACTAGAGATAATCTCTCTAATCCATTAATTATTGCCCCTCAAAATGATAAAGGTAAAAGAATTACTTATGCCTTTAATGATTTTTGGGTGAAAAAACATTCCTATGGCGTAAGTGTATGTTATTACACTGATGTTAATAGCCTTAAAGCAACTTTAAGTAACTGCTTTAAAAATAGCTCCAAGTTCTTTGATGCCGCATATATCTACGGTACAGCAAATGAAGCTTCTATAATTAGAGAGTTTAGTAAGCAAGTAACTGATCAATTACCAATGTTCTATATTGGAGCACGTAGTAATAATGGCGTTATGAATAATTCTGCCTTAGCAAGTTTAAATGGCATGAAGTTAGGTGATCAACCTTGGTTACTTAATGATAGTGTCCGTAAAGAACAAGTGGTAAAAGTATTACCAAAGGCTAATGGCGATACCTTAAGAAGTTTTGCGATTGGCTATGACTCATTAAATCTGGCCTTAGGACTTAGCGCCCTTATTGGCAATAGCAATGAAATGATTAGTGGTCTATCTGGTAATATCTTTATCGACTCTGATGGTAATATTCATAGATCATTAACTTGGGAAACTATCGGGAATAAGTAATATGGTAGAAGACATTCAGCAAGATATACTGGAAAATATTGAAAACTTATCAAATATCCCTGAAGAAACATATGAAACAATGGATACTGCCATTGCTATTCTAAGTCTAAGTCTCCCTAATAATATGATTATTATTGGGGCGACCCCACAGTCAACACCACTTGCGGAAATCTTCAGCGAACAAATAGATTTAGCTTTTCCTTTTTCTAGTACTCCTTCGCTTAATACCTACTTACTGTCCTCAAACGCTCATAAACTTAATTATTTATATCAAAATCTCGGTGTACATGAATCATTAAAATTGGAATTTGAGGCAATCTTTAAAGAAGGAAGTTCACTCCTTCTTATCTCAGATAATCAAGATGATTCACTTATGTTTTCTGAGTTAATAAAAAGTGCACAAACACAAAATTGTCCAATTATTGCTATTGGTACAGGTGATGATCAAAATCTTAAGGATATGCTTAACGATGAAGATATTTTCATAAGCCTACCTGTTAACAATGCGCCATACTTTATGGCTCTTGCGATAACTATTTTAAATAGTTTTGCCAAACTCCTAACAGGAACAATAATTGACGATTTACCAAATGATGAATAAAACATATTAAACGCACTAAGGGAAAGAGCACATACTCTTTCCCTTTTTTGTTACTAATAAACTTAAAAGCTAAACATCTTGAAATAAGAAAAACCCTGCGTAGAACAGGGCTTAAATTCTTCTAGTGTATTCGTTTTAATAAATTAACTTACTGAGGTGTTCTATCATCAGAATCTGATTTATCATCTTTTTCTTCCATTGGTTTAGCAACTTTTGAAGAATCCTTCTTAGAATCAGAGACTACCTCTAATTTAAATGAAGTAAAAGAATTTATATCATGTTTTTGTTCAAAAGAAACTTCTTTATCGCTTACAACTGAGAATTTTGGCTTAACACGCTCTTGTTCATTTTCGGTTGCACTTTCTTTATGGTTGCGCTCAACCTTAGAATCTTTTGGAACATTATTATCCACTACTGATAATAATGGTGCATCATCTCTATAAGATAAATCTGATGACATCTGGTTCATATCATATTCATACTTATCATCAAAGTCGTAATCTTTATCCTCATCAGTGGAGTAACATCTTTCAGGTGGTAATGTAATACCTAACTTTGGATCCTCTTTTGGATAAATAATCATAACCGCTCTAATTGGGATAACTATATTATATGGAACACCACCAAATCTTGCATGACATGACAACTCTCTATTAGATATCTTTAAAAAGCGAACTGCCATCGGAGAGATATTTAAAATAATATACCCGCCTTGGGCATATTCAAATGGAATTGTTGATCCAGGAACTGTTGCATCAACTGAAATATGAGGTGTTAGTTTATTATCAAGCATCCAAGAATAAAAAGCTCGTAATAAATACGGTCTCATTGGTGAAAGATTGTTACTGGACAGTGCCATGCTTTACTCCTAAATAAAAGGACATAATTAAAGTATAACAAAAGAATTTTTTAAATACCAGATATATTAATTTTATTATTTACAATGTGGGAGTAGTAACAATATTTGACTTAGAAAATAGGAGTGGTAGTGACAAATAAAAACCCAGCTTCACCAGTAGTAAAGCTGAGTTTAAAGTTAATACAACTTTTAATATTAACGCTTTGAGTACTGAGGACGTTTACGAGCTTTATGTAAACCAACCTTCTTACGTTCAACTCTACGAGCATCTCTAGTTACATAACCAGCCTTACGTAATTCTGAACGGAATGCTTCATCATACTCCATAAGAGCACGAGTAATACCGTGACGAATTGCACCAGCTTGACCAGAAATACCACCACCTACAACAGTGATGAAAAGGTCGAACTTTTCAGTTAACTCAAGTAATTCAAGAGGCTGCAAAACAACCATACGTGCAGTTGGACGAGTGAAGTATACGTCTAATGCGCGGTTGTTAATAGTGATCTTGCCTGTACCCTGCTTGATAAAAACACGGGCGGTTGAGCTCTTGCGGCGGCCTGTACCGTAGTATTGATTTTCTGCCATTTATCTTATCCTTAAATGTCTAAAACCTGTGGTTGCTGAGCTGCATGATCATGAGATGCACCAGCATATACCTTTAACTTACGGAACATTGCACGACCTAGAGGTCCCTTTGGCAACATACCACGAACTGCTGATTGAATTACCATTTCTGGCTTAGTAGCAATAAGCTTATTAAAAGGAATAGACTTAATACCACCTGGGAAACCAGTATGAGCATGATACATCTTGTCAGTAGTTTTATTACCAGTTACAACAACCTTTTCAGCATTGATAACAATGATGTAATCACCGGTATCCATGAAAGGAGTGTATTCTGGCTTATGTTTGCCACGTAAACGAGTTGCAATTTCAGTTGCAAGGCGACCTAAGGTCTTGCCACTTGCATCAACAACATACCAGTCACGCTTAATTGTGTCTGGCTTAGCTACAAAAGTTTTCATTAATATAAACCCAACTAAAAATAGTTATAAATTGGCATGCTAACAAATGCCTGATAAAAACGGTTTTCGTATTCCCTACCCCCTTCGAGATAAAGAACTCGAATGTGAACCAAATTCACTAACGGTTGTGGGCGAGCGAATAATACAATATTTTTCTTTTTGTGTCATCTTTTTTTTTAAAAAAATTTTACTATTTCTTATTATATTCTTCGCTTAAGTTTTAACTACTTCATTTTTAGCATTTTCCTCTACGTTAACTACTTACAGCTATATTTCTCTTGATACTCTTTAAAAAGCTCTTGAGCTCGCTTTTTATCTTTTCTTTTTAACTCTTTGCTTAAGGTAGCTAATTCATCATCAATAGCAATACCACATGTACCAATAATCTTTAACCATGCATGTTCTTCTGCTTTATTCTTTCTTAATTTAGCTAAATTGTATAAGTCAAATCTTGCATTCTGCCATCCTTGGTTAAGACCTTCTAAATATAAAATTTTAGCTTTATTGTAATCCTTATCAACACCGTAGCCATGCATATACATTGCTCCTAACTTAACTACGGCCTCAATTGAACCTAAATCTATAGCTTCTTTTAATAAAGAAACTGCTTTATAATTATCAAAATCTTCTGCCACCCCCTGGATATAAGAAGTAGCTAACATTAACTTTCCAATAGCCTTATCTTGTAAATGAGATTGTTCCAGTAGCTTACGAGCCTTAGCAACATCCTGCGTACCATAATTAGTAGTTAAATACATATTTATCAAACTTACTAAGCCATAAACATTATTTAAAGCTACTGCTCTTTGGTAATACTTAATAGCCTCTTGAGCATTTTTGGAAACAACTATACCATCTCGATAAGCATTACCAATAATTATCGCCGAATTAGAATTATGATAATTATTTAATAATTCCATATGAAGATTTAACATACTTTCATAATTTCTGCTTACTATACGACCTTGTTGATAGTAATTAGCTAATCTTATCTTAGCATCTTCATAACCAAGGTTTGATGATCTAAGTAAATAAGCTAGTGCCTTATTTAAATCTTTTACTACAAGTGATGGTATTCCCTTCTCATAGACCTCACTCATAACATAATAAGCATAAGCATCATTGGCTATAATTGCCTCATTTATATATTTAAGCCCTTGTTTAGCAGACTTTTCTTCTACATTATCTCCAAAAAGTAAATCAACACCAAGCTTAGTCTTAGCACGAGAAATATCTAAATCAATACCTCTTTCTAAAAGTTTAGTTCTTTTAGCATCATCGGTAAATTTATGCTTTGCAGTATCGTATTTCCCTTCATATATATCACAAAGCATCTCAAAAGCTTTAGTAGTAGCTAAGTTTAAACTATTATTTGCCATAGTTTTATATTTAAGCTCTTGAGCTAAAGATAAAGGATTCTCATTATCTTGTATAGGTAGGTAATTTTTATAATTAACTTCTTTTTGCTTAGCTTGATTAAGTACCTTTGTTAACATACTTTCAATTGCTAACACTTCCTTTTTAGGATCTTTAGCCTTAGGCAAATTAGTCAGTTTAAAGAAACTTTGTAACACTAATGCTGATGGTTCATTTTTGCGAGCTAATTGCCCCACTACCTCCATAGCCTTAGCAAAATCTGCTTTGGTACCTATACCAGTATAATAGTAATTAGCTAATGCTAAAATTGCATCAACATTACCTCTTTGCGCAGCTAAGAGTCTAAACTCAAAGCTTTTCTTATTATCATGAGGTATTTGGATATGACTAGCTATATAACTTTCGGCTATTACATTAGGTAAAATAGCAAAATTCTTATCAGCTTTTGCTCTATTTTCTAAAGAGGTTATCACCTCTTTACGAGTTAATTTTGCATCTTTAAATTTAGGGTTGGTAAAAGCATCTATTACCACCTCTACTAAAGCTAGCTCAAATCCATTATCTGCAGCAAACTTGATACGCTTATCTAGAACAAAGTTATTTTTACCTTTAGCATCTAGCTTATTAAGCATCCCTAAATAATAATTTGCTGTCACAGAATCTTTATTCGATGAAATTGCGCCCTTACAATAATCTAATGCAAGATTAGGCTTTTCAAGCTCATAAAGTGAAGCACATAAGTCCTCATTTCTAGTTATCTGCGTATCGTCACAACCACTCAAAGAAACAAGACAACCTAAGGCAATAACTTTAGCAATAAACGCCTTTTTCATAAATAAACCCTAAAATAAACAAATAAAATTCTAATAACGTTACTTTCCAACAAAATGTTTACGATATTTTAGACAATATAAAAATATATTGCAGTTTTCTTATATGATAAATATGACATACTCTCATGTTTTTCTTTTATGTAATTATATATCGAGCATTATGGTTAATTTTCTCTCTTATTTGTTAAAGCACACATATTTTATTAGCATCTTTGATAAATAATGCAAGAATCTTAAACTATGTATTATAATGAACGAAAAAGAATTGGGCACAGGGTTTATCATATGTCAGATACTATTATTTATATAATTATTGCAGCGATTGTAGGCATTATTGTTGGTTTTATTCTTGCCTATTTAGCTTTAAAAAGTAAAGACAAAGATCGTTTAGAAGATGAATTAACCAAAACCCGTCGAGAACTTGCAAATCAAAGAAGAATGCTTAATGATTATTTTAATAGCTCTAATGCTCTCTTTGAACAATTAGAAAATAGCTATCAAGCATATGCCCATCATATGAGTGAACAATCTAAAAAAATTGTTCCTCAATTAGGTAATATTTTTGAAATTTCTGCTCATCCTGCACCTCAAACTGCTCCAACTAAACCAGTTACCCCAGAAAAAATAACAGAAACTAAATTGGAAGATATCCCAGATAAATCCACCCCAAAATCTGAGTAAGTACTGAAATTTTTCAATAAAAACGTCCCCCTTAGTAACGCCGGGTGATCGTAAAACAGTATAATTCAAAAAGAATGAAAACCTTGTGTTTTCAAGGGACGGCGTGACTACGGTCACGCCGTTTCCTCTTTCATCAGTTCTTCCAGAGAGATAAAGCCAAGTCCATCATATTTGATGTGGATATGCTGTCTGCGCTTTCCGCTTGACTTATCCGGTGCATCCACATAGATCGCTTGAACAAGCTCCCTGAGCGCATACGGGGCAAGTTCTTAAATCCCAACATACTTATGCGCTTTCTGAATAAACTTCTCCATATTTTCGTTCTGTCGTTCCTGTACTTCAATTTCCTGTCGCAAGGTGATTACCTCAGCTTCCAACTGCTTCTGCTCTGCCTCATAGCTGTTGCCAAATCGTTCTGCATGAGATAATTGCAAATCTCATTTAACTCTTTGAGATTTCCGATTTTCGCTCTCCGGTTCCAAACCCCGGTATTGCGTCCAGAATAATAATCACTGAGCAACTGCGCCAGATTTGGGGCTTACGATTTGTTCAATTCCTCATGCGCTTCTTTCAGCCAGTCAAGCAGCGCCGTAATTTTCTTTTTCAGTTTGCCGATCAACGCATTGGTCCCCTTGACCCAGCGGTTGAAATCGCCCTTATCAGTACGAATACCTCTGGCCTCCATCTGGCGGATCGCCGGTCCCTCATGGACAGTAGGCAGCTGCTCCACGCACTGACGCTCGTAGCTGCAGTGGTCGATGCGGCAATTCAGCCCTTTTTCGACAAATCGAGCATTGCTCATTGCCGCCCAATGTTCCTGCCCACTGTTCCAGCGTTTCCGGTTTACCCCAGTCCGTGGTTGGGACAGCGTTGAACACATAATTTCCTTCTTCATCCCGGATGCGCTCCCCGTTTTCATCCAAGAGATATTCCCGCCGCTGCTTGTTGCCCCATGTCCCATCCGTCAGCAGGAGACGGATAAGACACATGACATGAAAATGCGGGGTGGTAATGCCGCCATCTCCCTTGTCGGGGCGTGAGCGGAGAAATTCACCACCATACCCCGGCTCACAAACTGCTCCAATAAAAATTGCCTTGCAAGACTGATGTTCTCCTGCATGGAAAACTCGTTCTGCAAGGCAATGTCAAAACTGTATGCAGGCTTGGCTTTCTTGCCCCGTTCTGCCTTTTCCACCTCGTTCCACAGGGCAGCCGGTCTGCGAAGGAAGGTGGAGCGTGGGGCGGCAGCAGGATTTCAGAACAGAGGTCACCACCTTTCTGGGTGTAATCGCTGTCCTCTCCGTAATACTCGCTGTTCAGCTTTTCCCTGGATCGGTAAGCAGCGGACGCACAGCGGATTGCCCTGCACTGCGTTTTATCTGGGTAACATGGAAGTGAAATAGTGCGATACTTATCTCTTTCCTTTCTGGCTTTCTTGATTGTGTGTATTGACTGCCTCCATCAACAAAGCCTTGACTTCCGGCAAGGTAAAAACCTTTTCCGTAAAAGCGTAGAACTCCGTTTCGCTCAAAGCCTTTACCAGCGATGCAATGCTCTCTACGGCAGCCCCTCTGGTAATGAAGCGGTGCGCCCGTTTCTTCCTGTCTCTCTTCTCATAATAGGATTTTCGGTTTTCCAGCCGCTGGAGCCTGCTGCGCTCCTGCGCCAGCTTCTTTTCTGCGTCTGCGATCTCCTGTTTCAGTTTTTCGGTTGTTGGCATCGTAGATTCCTCCTTTATTTGCAGATAAAAAATACCGCCAGTCTTTCGGACAAGCGGTAAAATTTACGTGTTGAGTTTTAGGCTTGGGATAGCCGCATAAGCGGCGCAATGGGTGCAGCCCCTTGGACGGAACGCAGTGACGCAAAACAACCCGGACTTCCATCGTCCGGGCTGTCTGCCTCGCAGAGCGCACACATACAGTGGTTACCCTGTATAGAAGTGCGCCCTTAGTCCCTAAGGGCTTTTCGAGATTCCTAATATCACTATGTTTTCTTTTTTTAGCATCGACAACTATTAGTAAGTTTACCAGATTCCTACACTATCATTCCAAAAGAGCGAGCCAATCATATTATGAAAAATTATGAAAAAATTTATCTTACTTTCGATAACGTGTTTTTGGCTTTTTCTAAAAACAACGGCTATTGTCAAGAGTCCATCAAGGCAAAATATTGCCTGCAGCCATATATATTTGATACCATTCTTGTCGATCAAGCTGAATTTCGCATGCTTTACAAACTTCCTCAAATCTTTTTGGATTCATCGTTCCTGCCAAAACTTGCATGTTGGCTGGATGTCTCAACAACCATGCCGTTGCAATTATTGTGGTAGACACACCATGCATTTCTGCAATTTCTTTCAATTTACCATTTAACACCGAGAATTCATCATTTAACAAAAAAGGACCTTTAATCATACCATATTGAAATGGCGACCAGGCCTGAATCGTCATATTTTTCAATCTGCAATAATCAAGTACACTTCCATCTCGATCAACCGCACCATCTGTTAGCATATTTACTTCCATTCCGTTACTGATCATAGAAGAATGAGCCGCACTTAATTGAAGTTGATTGATAACCAGTGGCTGTTTTACATGTTTTTTCAGCAATTCTACTTGCATTGGCTTCATATTGGAAACACCGAAAAACCTTACTTTTCCCTCTTTCTCCAATATTTCAAACGCTTCCGCCACTTCCTCTGGGTCCATCAGTGCATCTGGTCTGTGAAGTAATAGTGTATCTAGGTAGTCCATTCTCAGTCTTTTTAGCGACTGTTCTACCGAAGAGATAATATGTTTTTTCGAAAGGTCGTACATGACACCTGGTACAATCCCGCATTTTGATTGCACAAAGATATCCTCTCTTTTTATTTTTGTCATTGCCAACGCTCTTCCAAATAATTCTTCACACGCTCCGGATGCATAAATATCTGCATGGTCAAAATAGTTTACTCCACTTGCAACAGCCTTTTCAATATACCCGGCAGCTTCGCCGACATCTAAACTGTTAAGTCTCATACATCCGGAAACGATTGCAGAAACCTGTATTCCGGTATTCCCTAAAGTAACTGTTTTCATAAAAAACCTCCTTTTTTTTATCCTGACCACATATTACCACTTCAAGTATACTTGAAGTCAAGAAAAGATTTAAGAAGCGATGGGCATGCCACAATATACGGTTGGCGAAATTTCTGAAAAATTAGAGATACCAACCTCTACATTGCGCTATTATGAAGACATTGGCATTTTACCAAACGTAAAACGCACCACATCTAGTCAAAGAGTTTATGAAGAATGCCATGTTAGCCGATTGAAAACTATACTTTGTTTTAAATGCGCCGGATTTAGTATTTCACAGCTTCAAGCTTTTTTCATGCTTGAGAATGCAGAAAAAGACAACATTGACGCCATCCTAGATTTACTTGATACACATAAAACCTCAATTAAAAACCAAATGGTTCAGTTGGAAGAAGTTTACATTCAGTTGGTCCGCAAGATTCATTATTACACCGACATGAAAAAGGCTTTTGTGCAACATGAATCACTTCCGAAATGGAATGACTATAAGCATAAGCCGGTTAAAAACGAATAAAACAGCTTTCTTATTTTACCATGTTGACTCTTACACAAAACTCTTTGAGTTCTCACTCAATATGACCTTCTCTAATCCAATACCTCTCGTTGCTCCTGCAATGAATGATTTCATCTCTATGTATGTGACAAATTCTCTTGTTCGAATGGCCCCTGCTCGATTTTATTTCCTCCGTTTCTGCCACACAATGTCATACCCCAGCACATCTGCCAACTCCACTGCCTCGCCATAGCGTAAAGAGCCACGCTTTAGATTCCCGGACAGGTTGGAGACACTGCTGCTCCATCCGTATTCGTCAGCCAAAACCTCCACCACCTCGCTCATTGTCATGCCATCCCTAACAATGTAGGCTTTGATCTCGTTCCTGTAATTCTTGTGATTGCTCATAAAAACTACAGCGAACAGAGTCTATTCCGTGATAAACTCTATTTGCTGCAAAGCTTTGTTTTGGTAAAACTCATTTTCAAACTGGAATTTTTGCTTGTGATACCCTGTTCACAGCACTCGCTTTCCCGTTTTGCTGGTTTGTGTGAAATCAAGCCAGACAGTGAATATCCACATGAAACGGTGTTCTGTGTATGCTGTACGGTGCACCGCTCTTTGGTGTGGTTAGCAATACTAAAAAAAACAGGAATTTCCACGCTTATTGTCTGTATTATAATAAAAGAAATAGAGCGATGGGGAGGCTTGGTATGAATACGACTTTAACGATTCAGGAAAATTGAAGGATTTACGGGGGGAGCATGGACTTACCTTGGAACAGCTGGCCTACCAGACCAGGCTTTCCAAATCTGCACTCGGCAAATACGAGAATGACGATGGCAAAGTTTTAGCATATAACTACGGATTATCTGTTGTGTTTGTCAGAACAAAAAAATCACTCAGATATAGAGCTGAGTGCTCTGCAACTGAGTGATGATGCGATTGATGTTTTGAAATCTGGGAATTTCAACCGCCGGTTGCTGTCGGAATTCCTCAGCCACCATGATTTCCAGAAAATGATGCTGGATGCGGAGATTTATGTGGATCGGATCGCAGATATGCGGATTAACGATATGAACGCTGTACTGCAAGCTGTCCGTCAGATGGTACTGATGCAGCAGAGAGAAACGGAAAATGATCTATACCTGCGGACGTTGGAACTTGCACAAGTACAAGAGGACGAGTATTTCGGCCATGTTATTTCTGACGATTTGATACTGATCCTTCGGGATATTCGGGAAGCCCATCAAAATGATGCAACCACTGCGTACAGCCGTTCTCCGGCATTGGATGTGCAAAAGAGTTTGCAGGAAGCTACGAACTACAAAGGCAGTGATGCAGAAAAACAGGCTCACATTTTCCTCGCAACCTTTGGTATTGACTATGATGCAATCACGATGGAGCAATTTGTGAACCTGATAGAGGGCTTGAAGCTGTCCAAACACTTGAAACCTTCTATTAACCAGCGAGGAAAAACCAATATGACCCACGAAAAAGGAAAAATAAAACGCAAATAGACAAAAAATATGCTGGCCACGGTTGAAATCAAACATGACCAACATATTTCATTTACCCAATCCCGTCTGACAGATGCCGTAATTCAGTAGTTTTCTTCAATTACTATTTTACGGCCCCCCATCTAAAATAAGGGGAATTTTTTTTTCTCTACCTTAAAAGAAGAAACTTAAATATATTTATAATAAGTACTGAACTTTTATCTCATTAACAATATCTAATTGATAGTTAAGATTTATAGTTATATTAATAACGGTAATTGATTTTTTTGTTTATATTACAAGGATGACTTAAAGTTATGAAATTTAAATACAAGCTATTATCTGCATTAACCCTTTCTGCTTGTACATTTTGTCTTACTGCTCAATCACAAGCTGATGTCTCCATTCCTCTTTTAGAAGCTATTACGGAAAATCAAAATCAGGAATTGCCTTCTTTAGCACCATTACTTAATAAAGTAGTCCCTGCAGTTGTAAATATTTCTATTAGTGGTAAAAAACAAGTCGCCAATAACTTTTTAGATTTACCAGAACAATTTAGATTTTTCTTCCCTGATATGCCAAGAGCGCAAGAAAGACCATTCCAAGCTCTTGGTTCTGGGGTTATAATCGATGCTCAAAAAGGCTATGTGATAACTAATTATCATGTAATAGATGGAGCTACTGAAATTAAAGTAACGCTTAATGATGGCAGAGTATTACAGGCTAAGAAAATAGGTGAAGATCAGCAAACAGATTTTGCCTTACTCCAACTTGAGAATTTTAAAGACCTTACTGATTTAAAATTTGCTGACTCTGATAAATTAAGAGTTGGTGATTTTGCCATTGCTATTGGTAATCCATTTGGTTTAGGTCAAACAGTTACCTCAGGTATTATTAGTGCGCTAGGTCGTTCAGGCTTAAATATTGAAAACTACGAGAACTTCATCCAAACTGATGCTGCTATTAACTCTGGTAACTCAGGTGGTGCTCTTATTAACTTAAAAGGTGAATTAATCGGTATAAACACCGCTATAATTGGCAAAGCTGGTGGTAATATAGGTATTGGCTTTGCAATTCCATCTAATATGGCAAAATCCATTGTCACCCAGCTGATCTCCTCAGGTAAAGTTTCAAGAGGTATGCTTGGTATAATAGGTACTGCTGTTAGTGAAGATATTGCCAACAACTTTAATTATAAGAGCATAAACGGTGCTTTTGTAAACGAGGTTAAAAAGAATTCCGCAGCTGATAAAGCTGGTATTAAATCAGGTGATATTCTAAATTCTATTAATGGCGTAACCATTCAGAATTTTGGTCAGCTAAGAGCAAAAATTGCTACTTTAGGAGCTGGCACTAAAGTGAAATTAGGGGTATTTAGAGATGGTAAGCAACTTGAGCTTGATGTGGTATTAGATAATGATGAAAATGCCTCAACTTCAGTAACAAGCCAAACCCCAATACTTGAAGGTGTTAAATTAACTCCTCGCGATGATGGTAAGGGGATTGAAATTAAAGATATCGATAAAAAATCAAAAGCTGCTCGTTTAAATCTTGCAGTAGGCGATATCATTGTAGAAGTTAATAAAGTAAAAGTTAAAACTATTAGTGAGCTAGAAAAAGCTATCAATAAGAAGAAAGGCTTTATAGCATTGAAGATTATTCGTGGCAACTCAACAATTTACATTACAACTAACTACTAAAAGTTAAAATTTATACCCCAAAGACTCCAATACTGGAGTCTTTTTTATATCTTAAAAGAACACCCCTACTAAAATTTAAATATATTCTATATACAAAGCAATATATTTTATTTACTAAATTGTGTAAATAAAACATCAATAAATAATTAGCAGACCTAACGAAAGAATTAAAATCTCTGCTATAATGTTCATATTACCCTACCGATTCATATTTAATGAATTAACATGCTATAACCACAGCCCTAATTATATAAAATATATATTTATTTATAATCAAAGGAGCGTAGATGATAGGTTCATATTTAAAAGCTATTATTATAGGTATAAGTATAGCTTGCATTATTTTAATGCTAAAACCTGAGCTAATTTCAAATAAATTAGCAAAATCAACACCTTCATCTTCATCAGATAATAGTTATACCTATGCTATTGAACAATCAGCACCAGCAGTTGTTAATATCTACCTTAAGGCCCTTACTCCAGTAAATAATAATGATTCAGATATTATTAACTCTGCATCTGGGATCATTGTAGACTCTGATGGTTATATCTTAACAAACTACCATGTAATAATGCCAACTAATCAGATGCCAACTTCTCTTGGGGTAATGCTTAGAGATGGCACCAATTTTAATGGAAAAGTAATTGGTTATGATAAGCGAACTGACTTAGCTGTAATAAAAATATCATCAAATAAACCACTACCAACCATAAAAACTAATCCCGATAGACCTGTAAGATTAGGTGACGTTGTTTTAGCAATTGGTAATCCATTAAATTTAGGTCAAACTGTTACCCACGGGATAATAAGTGCCGTAGGTAGAACTGGAAGTGGTATAACAAATTTTAATACCATAGATTTAACTGCTGGTATCCAAGAACTATTACAAACAGACGCCCCAATTAACGAAGGTAACTCTGGTGGAGCACTGGTTAACACCTATGGAGAACTAGTGGGAATTAATACTGCCACACTAAATAATAATACAGGAACTAATGGTATTAGCTTTGCTATTCCCCAAAAACTTGCATTTAAGATTATGAAAGATTTAATAACCCATGGTAGAGTTATAAGAGGTTATCTTGGCATAACCGCTAGAGATATTTCAGATCTTAGATTTTCAAATTTAACAAAATTAGGTATTCACGGTATTATCGTAAACCACATAAATCCTGAAGGTCCATCAGCTGGAATACTACAACCAAACGATATAATCTTAAGCATTAATAATCAGCAAGTACTTAATTTACAAAATGCTATGGAACTTATCGCAGACTCTGAACCAGGAGCAATCGTTAAATTTAAACTCTTTAGACAAGGAAAAACTTTAGACGCAACAGTTCAGGTAACAGAGCAGCCAACAAACTAATTCAAAATATTTTAGCTAAATGCTCTAAACATAACATTAGCTTTACATTGTTCCTAAGGCTCTTTGCGCAATCTTAAGCACTGATCTATCAATAAGTTCTTCCCTCTTGGTATCAATCTTAATATCGTTAGCTGTTGATATAACACTAAGAGGTTTTAAAATTATCTTTATAAGCACTTCTATGCGTAGTGGAATCTCCCTCTAAACCCTTTTTGAATCTTTGAGCTGTTATACCTAATTCTGCTTGGTATTAACTATTAGTATTATTAGCGTATTTATCAACAGCTAGGCAAATTTCAGTATCATCAGACTTTGAAAGCACAACGCTCGCTGGGCTAATGCTTGTAATATTTGGTACTAGATAACACTATTTCTTTTCTTGCTAACTTAATTTATAAGATTCTTAGCATCATTAAAGCAAATATAACCAGAAAAAAATCCACATTTATTCGAACATTGAACTTTGGATTCCTAAGATAACTAATAAAGTTAGCTCCAAATTTATTAAAGCTCTCTTTTACAGAAGCTAAGCTTTTATAAAAACTAAGAATCTCTTTATTACTACCCCTTTCTAAGGAGTTAAAAGGTTCTTTAAAAACTATGCTTTCAAAACCGCAAGTTTTTTCTCTCAATAACATCATAATTAAGTTCTATTGGAAGATACACTACTTATACTTGCTAATTTTCATTTAAAAGTTCTTTTTAATATACACTAACGAAATTCAGTCATAACTATTAGGATTTTTAAAATAATTACCCTTTAGCCCGGATAAAGAAGCGGTTAAGACCAGATCCTTTAAAGAAATTAGATCTTGGTTTTCATTGGCTTTTGAATAGATATAAAGAACTTTACATCTAAATCTTTCAATTATATATTAGCAGTAGATTCTTGAATGGGAGATTCTCCTTACAAGCTACAAATCTATATTTAAACGCATCATCCTTAGTATCATTCTCAATATCAAACTGAGATATAGGTACATCAGCTCCCTTTTCACGATATAACTTACACTCCTGCCTAGCTTGGTCACTCAAGATAGACTCTAACTCAGAAGATGTTAAATTTAAAAATTAATAAAGACAAATAATACCTAATTTTTCATCTAAGATTGAGATAGATTTTTTGAGGAATTTAAGACCTTATCTAAAAAAACATAAACATTCTTACTGCAATAGCTTTACTTAAACTCTTCTATACTAGGTTTAAAAGTTTTAAAATCTAATATATCCATGAGGATTATCTATAATACTAAAATACCAGGTATTCATTTTTAACTCTATCATTATAATAATCAGCACTAATATAAGCTATATGAGATAGATATATTTCAGCTACCGCAAATATCACAATATTTAATTCTACCAAGTTCTACCCATAGCTCTATATCCATGAGCAGTTTGAACAACCTTAAATCTGGATCTTATAAGTAGAAAGTTGATAGTAGTTGAGTTAATAAACCTACCTTCAAATAAATAAGGATTATCAGAATTTCTCTTAAGCGAGATAGCATAATCTATTACCTGCTTAACTTGAGGACTATGAGGTTCTATGAAGTTCCTCTTGGTCATAGGTACTACTAGAGTTTTACCTTGTATATCATTAACCTTGATATTAACTATCTCATTAGACCTTGGTAATAAGTGAATAAATAACAATAAAAGCATCATGGAGGCATCAGATCACTTCCCCCTACCATGTCTCAGATTTCATTGTTGCCCTATTCTTAGTTAAATTATTTTTTGGGGAAAGAAGATTTATGGTAGATATATCTGGTATAGATACTTTAGGAAATTTTCGCTTAGCTAAATTTAATATTTGTTTAAGTCTAATGACTAGATAATCAACCGTAGAGTACTTTTTACTCTCTAATAAAGTCTTTAGTATTGAGTTATAAAGAGTACTACTAGTACAACCGGTAAGAGTCAGCTTAGGAGACTCTAAATACTTAGTTCTGGGTAAATTCCATTACTTTTAAGTAGTGTTACTCAGGTCCTGATTTTCCATATAACTCTGAAACGCACAAACAGCGTCATAGAACGTAAGTTTTATAGGGGTAGATGAATTTAAGCTATATATTAGCTTTTTATCTTCTTCATAGGTAGAAGCATTAATAAGTATAAGCTTATTTCCTATAATTTGTTAAAACTTATGACTAGTACAGGTTTTATGATCTCTTACAATTAGGAATATATTTTTACATTTAGTTTTAAGTACTTTACACTGAGGCAGAGTTGCATATAAATAGGTTTGATAAATCATATGAATCTGTTCCAAAAAATAAAGAATGAAATTACTTGAAATTTTGGAACAAATTAGGGAATGAAACATTGATAAAACAATAGAATGGTGCTGATACCCAGAATCGAACTGGGGACCTCACCCTTACCAAGGGTGCGCTCTACCGACTGAGCCATATCAGCACAAATTTTTAGCCTGGTGATGACCTACTCTCACATAGCGAATGCTACACTACCATCGGCACTGCTTCGTTTCACTT
>CALXYT010000007.1 GCA_944393045.1 uncultured Succinivibrionaceae bacterium
GCGGGTTCGAGTCCCGTCCGTTCCGCCACTGATTTTGGGTCTTGTTGAGCATTGCTTGACAAGACCTTTACTTTTTTGTAATTTTTTTTTATCTTTTCATATACAATCTTTCGTATAGTCTTTATTTATTCCTTTTTGGTTATTAATCTTGCTTGATTTAAATCAATAACATAGAATAATACTGTTATCAAAATTTTAATTAGTAATAATTTTAACTTTCATGTTATTTTGTTTTGTTACCTAAAAGAAGAATATAAATGAACGATCAGACTATTGAAGTACATGGTGGATATCAAACTGAGCAGACAACACATGCTGTTATTCCACCTATTTATCAAACAGTAGCATATGAATTTGACGATGCTCAACATGCGGCAGATTTATTTAATTTGGCAAAGCCTGGTAATATATATTCACGTTTAATGAATCCTACATCTCAAGTACTTGAAGAACGATTAGCTATGCTTGAACAAGGTAAAGCTGCTATTGTTACCGCCTCGGGTCAGGCTGCTATTACATATGCAATAACAAATATTACTAAATATGGCGATAATATTGTTTCAGTTCCTCAATTATATGGCGGTACATATACCTTACTTACTTCGTTATTACCTGAATACGGTGTTGAAGGCAGACTTGCTGATTCTGATCAAGTTGCAGATTTAGAAGCTAAAATTGATGAAAATACCAAGGCAATTTATTGTGAATCAATTGGCAATCCTGCAGCTAATATTGTGGATATTGAGGCATTAGCAGCTTTAGCCCATAAACATGGTATTCCGTTAATTGTGGATAATACCGTTGCTTCCCCTGCTTTATGTAAACCAATTTTACACGGTGCAGATATAGTAGTTCATTCTCTTACTAAGTTCTGTGCTGGTCACGGCACTACACTTGGAGGTGTTGTAGTCGATAGTGGTAAGTTTCCTTGGGCTAAATATCCTGAGAAATTCCCTCAGTTCTCAGTTCCTGAAAAGTCATATCATGGCGTAGTATATAATGAGCAATTTGGTGACCTTTCTTATATTGCTCGTATTAGAACTGTTGCCATGAGAAATACTGGTGCAGTATTACCTGCTTTAAGCTCATTCTTAATTTTAATGGGATTAGAAACTCTTTCTTTAAGAATGCAGCAACATGTAAAGAATACTTTTGCTATTGCTGATTATTTAAAAGCTCATCCAAAGGTTGCTTGGGTTAATTGCGCTAAATATGAAGATAGTAAGTATCACGCCTTAGCCCAAAAATATACAAAGGGTACACAAAGTGGCTTACTTACCTTTGGTTTAAAGGGGGGCCTTGAGGATGGTATTAAATTCTTTGATTCCTTAAAGTTATTTAAACGAGTTGTTAATGTAGGTGATGCTAGATCTTGTTGCTGTCATCCAGCAAGTACAACCCATAGACAATTAACTGAAGAACAATTGATTGGTGCAGGTATTACACCAGAATTAATACGTTTAACAATTGGTATTGAAGATACTGAAGATTTAATCGCAGATATTGAGCAGGCTTTAGCAAAGATCTAAATTTGTAACTGTTTAATTTATTCTTAAGGGGAAAACTATTGATGTTATCGTAGTATTTCCCCTTTATTTTTTAGGCAAAGTCTGTTAAGAAAGTTGTATCTAATTTAACAACTTGGCAATTGGCAATATTTTTACCTTTACCTTGTGATAAAAAAAGTTCCATAAGTTTTTTATTAGATTTATCAGGATTATTTAGTAAAAGTATTAATCCCTCAATAAATTGCCCATGTGAAAAAACACAAATGTTTTCATATGGAAGAGCTGATAATTTTTTTAGTGTAATCTTAATTCTTGCTAAAAATTCGGAAAATGATTCAGCATTTTTACCATCTGAATAGTTAGGGTCTAAGCGTTCCCAGTATTGTTTTACAAGAGGTAAACGATCTTGTACTGTAGTGTTTGCACAGTGATCATGATTTAAATAAGTAAATTCATGTATACAATCCCACTCTTGGATTATTGCCCCTTGATTTAAGTTAATTAAAGGAAGAGCTGTTTCATAAGTTCTTACAAAACTTGAGTAACAAATAAAGTCAATTTTATTAGGAAATTTAGTTACTAATTCTTTAGCCTGATTCATACCTTCTTCTGTAAGATGATTATCTTTAGGAGAGAAAGTTTTTTCACCAGCATTCGCTTTTGACTGAGCGTGTCTTATTAGATAAATATTTTTGTTTTTTAATCTGTTCATTTGTGTTATAAAGAAAACATAAAGTACATAGTTTAATTTATTATGTCACACATTTGGTGAAATGCAATATATTAAAATTTGAGAGTGTTTAGTTATGGTTGTGATGTCACTCAATGCGCAGAGTGAGCATTTACAAAATGTTTCACGTACTTTTGCTTTAACAATACCTGTTTTACCAAAGCAACTTATGGATTGGGTTGGTAATGCATATTTGTTATGTAGAATAGCTGATACTATTGAAGATGATCCATCTTTATCTTCAGAATTAAAAGCTAAGCATTTAGATAAATTTATTCAAACGCTTACTGATGCTACTTTAATTGACTCATGGTCGGATGAGATTTTCAATTTACTTAAAAGTACAGCTAAACCTAAAGAAGCTAAATTATTAAAAGATATTCCTGCTGTATTAGGTAGATATTATTCATACCCAGAGGATGTAAGAGCTATTTTGCGTCATGGTGTTGAGATTATGTGTAAAGGTATGGCTCAATTTAAGAGATGGGATAATATTTCATCTATCGATGATGTTGATCAATACTGTTATAGTGTAGCAGGGGTAGTAGGAGAAATACTTGTTCATTTATTTGCTGTGTATTCCCCAAAAATCAAAACTAAGCTTGAAAAACTATTACCTTTAGCAGTTTCTTTTGGGGAAGGGTTGCAATTAACTAATATTCTTAAAGATGTTTGGGATGATGCGGCAAGAGGTGTTAAGTGGTTACCTTTAGATTATTCTTCAGAAGAAGGTAAGATACAAACAACTAGAAACTATGTTAGTATCGCCTATGGTCATGTATTGCAAGCATGTGAGTTTATTTATATGCTACCACGTACTGAACCAAGAATTAGATCTTTCTGTTTATTAGCTAATGCTATGGCTGTATTAACGCTTAAAAATATTTATAAGAACCCTTTATTTAAGAGTGCTTGTGAGATAAAAATCACCAGGAAGGACGTTAAGAAAGTAATTGCAGAAACAAACGTTTTATTGTACACTAATTGGGGTTTAAAGTTGCTTTTTGCACATTATGCTGAAAAGGATATGCAGTATAAAATGCGAGATGCAATGGTATTACGTAATAAGGTTAGTTATTGGTAAAGGGATTGGATTTCAATGAAAAAAATCTCTAAGACACTTCTTTGTGCCCTTTTTATGTCTGCAATTGTGGTTGCTTCATCTAGTTACGCAGCATCTATTAACGATGCAGAAATTATTAATACTCCACAAGAGTTAATTGCAAAATCATCAGAAATTACCACAGAATTTAAAGAAGGTGTTCATTATAAGGTTGTAGACGGTGCTACACTGTCTGATAAGAAAGAAGTTCGTGAGTTCTTTTCATTTTTCTGTGGACATTGTTATCATTTTTACTCTTATATTAGTTTAATGCAGTTAGCTTTACCAAAAGATGTTGCTTTTGTGGGTAATCCTGTGCATTACTTAGGTGGTCCTATGGGGATTAAAACCATGAAAGCCTATGCTACTGCCGTAAGTTTACAAGTTACCGAGCAGTTTGTATCTGCACTTAATAAAAAGATTTTTGAAGAGAATAAGATTCCTCAAAATGAAGATGATTTAGCAACTGTTTTTGAAGAAATAGGAATTCCGAAGCATAAATTTTTAGCTCAATATAATTCATTCCCTGTGAATAATATGGCTAATCAGTATAAGCAAAAAACTGAAGATGCTAAGATTCAAGGTGTTCCATCAGTTGTTGTTAATAATAAATATCAGATTGTAACAGGTTCTGTGAAAGGCGAAGCAGAGTATTATGCTCTAGTTACTTATTTGTTGAATAAAGATGATAAAAAGTAGTAAACAAGATTGATTATATAATCATAGTTTTAAGTCAAAAAGGAAAGGTAACTTTCCTTTTTTTTGTGCTTTAGCAAAGTGTTATTACCAAATGAACTATATTAGAAGCAAGTATTAATTGGAAATATTGTTACTTTATTTTATCGGTAATTATGCTTTAACACTTTAAGAAACAAAAAATTTTCCCTTCTAAAACTAAAAAATGCAAAAAGCAAATTACTATTTTATAATAGTAACTAATATTTGAGGGAAGGATATGCTCAGTTTTTTACCATCTATTGTTTTATTTTTCATAAATCTTGTAATTATTGGTTTATCTACAGTTTTAATAAGTTTGATTTTAACTTTGGTAGCTTTGATTCGCCTGTTATGTTTTGGGGTGGGGCGTAGTTTTTTTGCCATCATATCAAGTTTCTTTTTTAGAATTTGGCTTGATAGTATTTCATTTTCTATTGCTGTAACTAATAAAGTTGATTGGCATATTACTAAAAACTTTAAAGGTGATAAGAAAAAATCGTATATTGTTGTAAGCAATCACGTAAGCTGGCTTGATACTTTTATGGTAATAGTTTTATTACATAAAGAAATCCCAGTACCTAAGTTTTTTATGAAAAATTCCCTAAAGTATATTCCCTTTGCTGGACAAGCTTGCTGGGCCTTAGATATGCCTTTTTTACATCGTTATAGCTCTAAGTATTTATTGACTCATCCTGAGGCAAGAACAAAGGATATTGAAACAACTAAAAAAGCTTGTGCTAAATTTAAAGGTATTCCTACTACTATGGTAAATTTTGTGGAAGGAACAAGAGCTACCCCTGAAAAAATTGCTTCATCTAAAAGTCCATATCAGAATTTATTAACTCCCAAAACCATGAGTTTATCACTGGCGATTGAAAATTTAGGTGAGCAGTTTGACACCATTATCGATTTAACACTTTTTTACCCTGATAATAATACTGATGCTTTTAAAGATATGTTGTTTGGTAGACTTAAAAGAGTTTATGCTCAAGCTAATGAGGTAAAAATTACTGATGACTTAAGAGGGAATTATCTGCATGATAAAGCTTTTAAACGTAATTTTACTTTATGGTTAAAAGAGCTATGGAATAAGAAGGACGCTATAATTAATAACTTTAAAGCTGATTTGTAAATTGCTTTAGGTAAATTCTAATTTGTAATAGTAATAACAATAACTGCAAAAGAGTTTTTTATCGATAGGGTGGTATTCTTATAAAAGTTTTGTGTAAAGATTTTCAAATAGGTTTTATTCTTAATATTTTCAAAAATATTTTATTAAAAATGTATTATCTTTATTTCATTGATGTAAAATAGAAAATGATAAGAATTTTTTATAGTTTGCCTAAGTGGCATCGTTACAATGGTGGAAAATAAAATGCCTGTAAAAGCAACAACTAAGTATATATGGTTCAATGGTGAACTCGTACCTTGGGAAAATGCCAAGGTTCATGTTATGACACATGCTCTTCATTATGGTACATCTGTGTTTGAAGGAATGAGAGCGTATGATACCCCTAATGGAACAGTTATTTTTAGATTAAAAGATCATATGCAACGTTTAATCAATTCAGGTCACATTTACCGAATTGAAATTCCTTATACTGTACAAGAACTATGTGATGCATGTTGTAAGACTGTAAAGGAAAATGGCTTAAAGTCTGGTTATATTCGTCCTTTAGCTTTTATTGGTGATGTAGGTTTAGGTGTAAAGCCCCCAAAGGATGCCAAGATTGAAGTTATGATTGGTGTTGTACCTTGGGGAGCTTATCTAGGTGAAGAAGGTATGAAGAAAGGTGTTAGCGTAGGTGTTTCTTCATGGCATAGATTAGCACCAAACACCATTCCAACTGGTGCAAAGGCTGGTGGTAATTACTTATCTTCACTTTTAATTTCTAATGAAGCTAAGCAACATGGTTATACTGAAGGTATAGCTTTAGATATTCATGGTTATTTAGCTGAAGGCTCTGGGGAAAATATTTTCTTAGTTAAGGACGGCGTATTATATACCGCACCTATTACTTGTAGTATTCTTCCTGGTATTACTCGTGATGTTATTATGAAATTAGCAACTGAGTTAGGTTATCAGGTAAGAGAAGAAAGAATTCCAAGAGAAGCTTTATATTTAGCAGATGAAATTTTTATGACAGGTTCTGCTGCTGAAATCACTCCTGTACGTGAAGTTGATGGCTTTATTGTTGGTTGTGGTGAACGTGGTGAAGTTACTGAAAAACTTCAAAAAGCTTTCTTCGGTTTGTTTGATGGAACAACTAAAGATAAGTGGAATTGGTTATATCCAATAAATTAAGCTTAATAAAAAGCTTTTAAGATAGTATGTTTTTTGTAACCAAAAGCCATAAAAAAGAAGTAAGGCTTTTGGTTTTTATGTTTAAAGAGTTTTAAATACGTGGGAGTTTCAAATGCCTAAGTATCGTTCAGCGGTTACTACAGAAGGTCGTAATATGGCTGGTGCTCGTGCTTTGTGGCGAGCAACAGGTGTTAAAGATGGCGATTTTGGTAAACCAATTATTGCTGTAGCAAATTCATTTACTCAGTTTGTACCTGGTCATGTTCATTTACACGATATTGGTCAGTTAGTAGTTAAAGAAATTGAAAAAGCAGGTGGTATTGCAAAGGAATTTAATACTATTGCTGTTGATGATGGTATTGCAATGGGCCATTCAGGCATGCTTTATTCATTACCAAGTCGTGAAATAATTGCTGATAGTGTTGAGTATATGTGTAATGCTCACAAAGCTGATGCTTTAGTGTGTATTTCTAACTGTGATAAAGTAACACCAGGTATGTTATTGGCAGCTATGCGTTTGAATATACCAACTATTTTTGTATCTGGCGGTCCTATGGAAGCTGGTAAGGTTGATAAACCAATAGCAGGTCATAGCAAATTAGACTTAATTGACGTAATGGTTATGGCTGCTGATAAGCATATTTCTGATGAAGAAATTAATACAGCAGAAAACTTTGGGTGTCCAACTTGTGGTTCATGCTCTGGTATGTTTACTGCTAATTCTATGAACTGTTTAACTGAGGCATTAGGTTTATCTCAACCTGGTAACGGTTCTTTATTGGCAACCCATATTTTTAGACGTGAATTGTTTGTTAATGCTGCTAAGCGTATTGTTGCTATGGCTAAAGATTATTATGAAAATAATAATGAAGCTGTATTACCTAGAAGCATTGCAACTAAAGAAGCTTTTGAAAATGCTATGTCTTTAGATATTGCAATGGGTGGTTCAACTAATACTGTATTACATTTATTAGCAGTAGCACAAGAAGCTGAAGTCGATTTTACTATGAGTGACATTGATAGATTATCTAGAAAGGTTCCTCATTTATGTAAAGTTGCTCCATCAACTGCAATCTACCATATGGAGGATGTACATAGAGCTGGTGGCGTAATGGCAATTTTAGCTCAGCTTGATAATTTAGGTTTAATCAATCAAAATACTCATACTTGCTTAGGTTTAACTATGAAAGAACAACTTGATAAGTATGACGTGTTAAGAACTAAGTCTGAAGAAGTATTAAATCTATATAAAGCAGCTCCTGGTGGTGTTGTAAGTCTATCTCCATTTAGTCAAAGCAAGACGTATGATTCACTTGATTTAGATCGTGTAAATGGTTGTATTAGAGATTATGATCATGCTTATAGTACTGATGGTGGTTTAGCAGTTCTTTATGGTAACTTAGCTGAAAAGGGATGTATCGTCAAGACCGCAGGTGTTGATTCATCTATATTAAAGTTTAGAGGTCCTGCTCGTGTATTTGAAAGTCAAGAAGATGCTGTAACTGCAATCCTTGGTGGCCAAATTGTAAAGGGTGATGTAGTTATTATTCGTTACGAAGGTCCAAAGGGTGGTCCTGGTATGCAGGAAATGTTATATCCAACTTCTTACTTAAAGTCCATGGGCTTAGGTAAGGAATGTGCGTTAATAACTGATGGTCGTTTCTCAGGTGGTACTAGTGGTTTATCAATTGGACACGCTTCTCCTGAAGCTGCTAATGGTGGTAATATTGGTTTAATCAATGAAGGTGATATGATTAACATTGATATTCCAAATAGAGCTATTAGTATTGAAGTTTCAGATGAAACATTAACTCAAAGAAGAGCAGAAATGGAAGCCAAAGGTGATAAAGCCTGGAAGCCTTTAACTCGTAAGAGAGATATTTCTTTTGCTTTAAGAGCATATGCTGCTTTAGCATCAAGTGCCGATAAAGGTGGCGCAAGAGATAAATCTAAGTTGTAATATTTATGCAGTATAGGATCTATGTTAATAGATCCCTTTAAGTGGTGAGAAGTATGGAACAGCCAACTAAAGAAGAGTATTTAAAAAAGATACTATTATCTCCAGTTTATGATGTCGCAAAAGTTACTCCATTACAGAAGCTTGATAAGATTAGTGAAAGATTAGGTGTTAATGTTTTAATAAAACGTGAAGACCTACAATATGTACATTCTTTTAAGCTCCGAGGGGCATATAATAAAATTTCTGGTTTATCTCAGGAATTATTAAATAAAGGTGTTATTGCAGCTTCAGCTGGTAATCATGCGCAAGGTGTTGCTTTAACAGGTAAAAAACTTGGGATAAAAGCTACAATAGTAATGCCTAATTCAACTCCTGATATAAAAATAGAAGCTGTAAGGAGATTAGGTGCTAATGCAGTTTTATTTGGTCAAAGCTTTGATGAGGCTTATGCTGAAAGCAGGCGTTTAGCAGAAGTTAATGGTTATACATTAATTCCTCCATATGACGATCCTGATGTAATTGCAGGTCAAGGAACTATTGCCCAAGAATTATTAAAGCAAAATTGTCATATTACCCATGTTTTTGTGCAGGTTGGTGGCGGTGGTTTAGCTGCTGGTATAGCTGTTTATATAAAACAACTTATGCCTAACATTAAAGTTATCGCTGTTGAGGCAGAAGGTAGTGCTTGCTTTAAAGCTGCTTTAGAACATGGTTCACCTGTTACCTTAGATAAAGTTTCATTATTTGCTGATGGCGTTGCTGTAAAGAGAGTAGGTAACGAAACATTTAGAGTTTTAAAAGACAATATTGATGAGGCCATTACTTGCTCTAATGATCAAATCTGCGCAGCTATGAAGGACATCTTTGAGGATACTAGAGCAATTTCAGAACCTAGTGGTGCGTTATCATTAGCAGGTTTAAAGAAATATGTAAGAATGCATCCAGAATTACAAAACGATCCTAATGTAAATATGGTGACTATTCTTACAGGTGCTAATCTTAAGTTCCACACTTTACGTTTTGTGTCAGAACGTTGCGAAGTTGGTGAATATGCTGAAGGCATCATCAGCGTTGAAATTCCAGAGAAAAAAGGAGCTTTCTTAGAGTTCTGTAAGAAGCTAGGTGGTAGAACTGTTACAGAATTTAACTATCGTTATGATAACGATGAATCTGCTCATGTATTCGTCAGCGTACACTTAACTAACGGTATTGAAGAATTACAATCAATTATAGATTCTTTAACCCATGCTGGTTATACTGTAACAAATATGACTGATAATATCTTAGCGAAGAATCATGTTCGTTATATGATTGGTGGTCATTCTCCAAGAAAGTTGAATGAATATGCTATCGAGTTTGAGTTCCCTGAAGTTAAGGACGCTCTTCTTAAGTTCTTAGAAACAATGGGTACAGAATATAATATAACAAGTTTCCATTACAGAACTAGAGGTTTAGAGTACGGTAGTGTGTTATGTTGCTTTGAATTACCAAATAATAATTATGAGGCATTTAAGCAACATCTAGCTGAATTAAATTATCAGTATAGAGATGTAACAGATGATATCGCATATCGTCAATACCTACGTCCTTAAACGATTAGGTTTTATTTTTGGGTGTATGATGCTTTGTAGCATTACTAGTAATGTTAATGCCAAAGATTTTTATAAAGTAGATGAGGTATCAGGAAACTGGAAATTGGTTAAGAGTGAGCAAAATAAGGTTTTTTATGAGCATCAAACAAATAAGGCTCGTTTAAATATTGCTTTATCACCAAAAGCTAATATTACAGCAAGACAGTTTACTAATAATCTTATGGTGCTTTTTAAAGGACATGATTTAAGACCAATTCCAAAGGTAAAAGGATGGAGCTTTGTTTATTCTTCTAATTTACCTTGTAGCATATTAGTAAGTTACTTTAATGATGAATATTATGAGGTGGTTGAATTATGTGGTAAGGCTTCAACGGAGGAAGTTGGAAAGTTAATTGAATCACTACATAACACTAAATAGAAGCTAAGATTAAATTTAAGTTATTAACAATCCCCTCAAGATAATGTTTTATGTTTGGGGGGATTTTTTTTGGAAATTAAAGTGCTACAAAAATAGTAATACCAAAACAAAAAAGAGAAATTATGAAGATGTTTTACCGTTTATTGATAACTAAAGAGTTTCTTTAGTCTAGTAAATCATCTTTCAATGATGAATGCTGTTAAAAATACTGGTAGGATACTTCCCCCAGTAATACCACACCAAGCAATAAGCTGAGATACAGCAGATGGTAATATAGCATATTAAAAATATTGATCATCTAGAGCTACCTGTGTATTCAAGAACTTCGATTATTTCATCTGGAATACTTTCAAAGCTTTGAGTCGAAGACTTAGTAAAGAAAGCAGTTGTATGTACACATAAACATGCTGTAACTTGTGGCCCCATATCTAAGCATACGAGCATAAGTAGTGCCTAAATTGGTGTTAGAACGGCACGTAAAAAGGAAAAAATAGCCTGAGTTGTTGTTAAAAAGGTACTTTAAAGATGTTCTTGGTATCAAGAGCACCAAAGAAAAGACCTAATACCATACTGTAAATAAGTGATAATACAGCAATGTAGATAGTCTCAAGTAAAGCTGCAAAAATAAGATCCTATTGAGTAAAGTCTAAATATGCAATTATAAAAAATACTGATCCAATATTTGCTGATCGTATTAGAAGCTTTAAATAGTTAATATCTAAATACAAGAAACTTTTCATAGTAAGAATAAGCATACTTACTAAAAATATTAGTATAGGCTTATTGCCATCTTTACAGCGAATAGAGATTTTTTGAGTTGAAGTTTTCATTATAAAAGCTCTATACGAAATTTATTGGTAATTTGATTAACTACAATAGCCATTACTGCAATAACTAAAATGATAGTACAAGCAATATCGTATCTAATAGTTTTAATGTAGTTAAATAGTGTTAAACCAATATCATCACACATACCAACGATGGTTGAAGATCTAATTGCAACCTTAAGAGAATATAGGTATTAAGAAATTATCTTTGGTAAACATGAGGGGATAATAGATTGACCTATTCTAGCCATGAATGGCGCACTAACAGCTTTTAAGCCTTCTAAAGAATTAGCTGATACATCTTCCATAGTTTCAAGAAAAGTTCTTACCATAAATGCAAAGCTTGTGATAAGTAAAGCGATAAAGTCACATTCAGTACCAAGTCCTAGTGAAGAAAAGAGAAGAAAAGCCCAAACTAATGCTGGATATTACGTAAGAATGTTGCAAAATAATGAATATACTTAGTAAATTCAGGGGATGGTGAAAATTTTTCTGCCCCAAAAGGTGCTACTACAAATGATAATACTGCCACTAAATAGGTACTAGATATTGGAAGAGCAATGGTAACTAGTACGCTTTCAATAATAGTAACAATGCTATTAGACTTTGGTAAAGCAGGAGGTAAAAAGTCCTCTGTTATAAATTTAACAATAGCATCACTACTTGCAATTAGTGAAAAAAAATTAAATGGTGTTAGATGATTACTAATAATAAATAACACTATGGGTAAGATGAATTGTATGTGGTGGGAATAAATCATATTGTTTAACTCAATCTAAGTTTAACTACTTTTTAATGTATTATTAGATTGTAGCAATTTCACGTTATATCTATGTAAAACTTTGCATAAAACAGTTTGGGTTTATTAGATATCTATAATTAACACTGTAAGTTTAATAAAGTTTTATAATCTAAAGTTGGTGATTTTTTGAAAAAAAGCTTGGTAATACCTCTTTCATTAGTTTTAGGCTGTTAAGTTTAGTTATATATTTTTTATAAGCGACATAAATATGGCCAATATGATAAAATAAGAGTGGTTTTGCATTAGAGTTATATTTATATAGTGGAAACAATAATCAAATGACAGAAAAAGAAAATATTAATGAGTCTGTGGCTTCTAAAAATGAGCAGACGACTTCGCATAATCCTAATTTAACTCAAGATGTAGTAGAGTTAAATACACTTAAGCGAAAAGTATTGCGTAATACTATTTTGGTTATTTTTGTTATTCTGCTAGTGGTAAGTAATATGGCTTATTTAGTTTATTTATCTTTACAAGAAAAGCCTCAAATGCCGGTTATCCCAGATTATACGGCACAATTTAATGAATTAAAAAATACCACTAATGCTCTAGGTCAGCTACAAGAACTAAATTTAAAAACTCAAGCAAAAAATGAAGAGTTCTCTAAGAAGATAGAGTTATTAACTAAGAAATTAGATAACTTAGATGCCTCTCAAAGAGAGATTGAACTTAGGTTTGGAGATGAGGAAAGCGTCTCTATGTGGCAATTATCGGAGATTAAGTATTTAATTTCTTTAGCGCAAAGAAAAGTTGTAATAGATAAAGATGTTAATACTGCTATTGCTCTTTTAAAAGAAGCTGATAGCGTTGTTGTAGCACTAGATGACCCTAGAGCATTTAAATTACGCCAAACATTAGCAAGTGAGATAAATTTATTAGGTAACTTTAAGATTGTTGATGAAGAAAAAGTATTATTGCAGTTAAATGAAGTAATTAAAAATGTTTACTACTTGCCTGTAAATGTTGCCCCAAGACAAGTTAAGCTTGAGCAAGAAGTATCTGCCAATATTAATGATTGGTATGAGAATTTAAAGATTTCACTTAATAACTTTTTAGAGAAGTTTATTGTTATTAGAAAAGTAGAGGAAAGAAAAGATTTTATTCCTCCTACACAAGCTGAAATTTTAAAAGAAAATATAGTGTTAAAGTTAAGTTTGGCTCAAAAAGCTTATTATAATAGTGATATAAAAATATATAAAGAATTATTAAAAGATGCAAAATTATTAATCCAACATTATTTTGTGGCAAATTCTCAACTGGTAATTAATTCTCTTAAGATGTTAGATACATTAACAACTGAAAAGCACAAAGAATTAGTATTACCTAATTATCTTCAAAGTGCTGTTGAGGTTAGAGAGTTTATTAATACTGTTGAGACAGTTAAGAAGTAGGTCACATTATGATAAAGTTTATTTTCTGTCTAGTAGTTTTAATTGGATTATTAATAGCTGGTCCATATTTAAGTGGTAATCAAGGTTTTGTGCATATAGAAGTATTTAACTACATCATTGAGATGAGTGCTTTTACTTTTATTATTAGTGCTTTGTTATTATTTTTACTGCTTTTCATAGTAGTGTATTTAATCCTTAAATTATTGCATATTAAAACAGCAGTATTTTCTTTTTTATTAGATTATAAAACTCATAAGATTAGCTCAGATCTAAAAGCAAGTATTTACGCCTTAGTAAGTGAGAATTATGTTGAAAGTGCAAAATATGCACGTAAAGTATTAGCTAAACAAGAAGATGATGTATTTGCTAAATTTATTTATTTTCAGGCTACAGTAAACTCTTCTGATATTGATAATGCTGTAAAAATGTTAGAATCATTAGAGCAAGAAGGTTTTTCAGATGAGTTTATTAAGTTATTAAGAGTAAAGATGTATTTGCAAAATGAAGATTATCAAAGCTCTTTTAATATAGTAAGTGCGATGCGAGAGAGTGATACTAAAAATATCTTGCTTTCTAAGCTTTACTATAAGACTCTTATTGGTTTAAAAAGATATGACTTAATTGAAAAACATCGCCAAGAATTTTTAAAAAGTGGTGTAATGACCAATTCTGATTATTATCAATATGTAATTGAAAGAATCACTAAAGAAATCTCATACTTAAAAGATCCTTATGTAATTGAAAATCTTTATAAAAAATTACCAAAAGATATTTCTGAGCATACAGTAGCGATTATGGCTCTTGCTGATAAGCTCTATGAAATAGGGCAGAAAGATAAAGCTTTAAAAATGTTTTTTAATTTAGTGAAAAAGAATCTTAATCATGCTTCAATTTACCAATCGTTATCACATTGGCGCAGTAGTGACCAAAAAATTATTGAATTTTTAGAGCAAGAGCGAGCTAAATTAAAAACTGATGACAGTATTGATATTGATTTAAATATTGCTTTAGCTCATATGTACGTTGGAGTGAAAAGAGTGGAAGAAGCTAGGGACATTTATAGTGATTTATTAGAGAAATATCCTTCGAAAGATCTTTATACACGCTATGGCTATTGCCAGTATATTGAAAATATAAAATAGCAGAATTTATTAGTAGTAATTGATAAATAAAGGATAGTTTGTGCTTAATTTTAAGATTTACGAACAGCGTTATGAGGAATTAAATAAAAAAAGGCTTGAGCTTGCGTGGTCGGTAATGCCAGAGGAAACAAGAACCTTATTTGATTTAGTGCCAATTTTGCTCCATTATAACCATCCTTTATTATCAGGATATCAAGACCAAGACGTACCTCATGGGATATATGGTTTTAAAACTAATGAATCACAGCAAAAGTTTTTAGATAGACTATCTTCAATGTCTGGAAATCTTCGAGGTTTTCAGGCGTTAGATGAATCTATTTTAGCTTTATATTTTATGGGCAGTACCTCTTCTATTGGTCAAAGCCCAAAATCTGATATTGATTACTGGGTTTGTATTTCGCATCATATTAGTGATGAACGTATTAAGTTACTAGAACAAAAATGTAATTTTATTTCTACTATGGCCAAGAATAGAGGGGTAGAAATAAACTTTTTTATTGTAAAAGATAATAAATTCAAAGAAGTTAATAATGATATTGCTAGCGAAGATAGTTGTGGTAGTACACAACATATGTTTTTGCTTGACGAATTTTATCGTAGTGCTGTAAGAGTTGCGGGTAAAAAACTTCTTTGGATGATTATTCCTTCACAATATGAAGCAAATTATCAGCAATGTGTAAAAGAGCTATATCAAAGTAAGCAAATCAATAAAGATGACTGGTTAGATTTTGGTAATATCGGTCAGATTCCTACCAAAGAATATTACGGTTCAGCTTTATGGTTAATGTATAAAGGTATAGACTCTCCATTTAAAGCAGTATTAAAAATCTTATTAATTGAGGCATATAGTGTTGAATACCCAAACACTAGGTTAATTTCTTTTCAGATAAAGGAATGGATGCAATCTCATGCTACTTACAGCTTAGAGTTAGATGCCTATTACATGGTTTTTCAGAAAGTATGTAATTATTTGATGAAAACCCAGGATTTTGAGCGCTTAGATTTGGTGCGTTTATGTTTTTATCAAAAACTTTATGATGGGCTAAAGAAAATGGATAACCATGATGCCATTTTGTACCGTAGAGGGGTAATTAAGCAGTTAATAGATTCTTGGAACTGGACAGAAGATGATGTTAGTTTTATTGAAAACTCCCATCGTTGGCGTATTCCTGATGTTAGAAAAATTTATAACATGCTCTTTAATGCTCTGATGCAAAGTTATAGTTCCTTGCTTTCTTTTGGTATTACTAATAAGGTTTCAGATTCTATTCAGTCTGTTGATATTAGTGTATTAAGCCGTAAATTATACGTAGCTTTTGATTCTGTTCCTGGAAAGATAAAAATATATAATTTAAATATTGGACATCTAATTGAAGAGACGCACTTAAGTTTTATTGAGGTAAGAGACTCGCATATTTTTAGAGATGGCTGGTATTTATATTCCTCAACACTGCAAGCAGAAGATATTATTGGTAAAAAGCCGTTAAGTTATCATACCGATATTGGTACTATGCTCGTGTCTTGTTTTTTTAATGGGGTAATGAGTGTTAATACTAATGTTGAGTTATCTTCTCAATATAGCAATATTGCACCTCAAAGAATTTATATGTTCTTGCGCGATTTAACTGATTTGTTTAATGAACCACAAGTTAAAGCTACGAATGAGGATTTATTAAGCCCTGCTACTGTAACAAAATTAGGTATTTTTGTGAATTTTTCACAAGACCCAACTACCTCACCTGATTATAGACATGTTGGTAGATCAGAAAAAAATGTTAATGTATTTAGCGCTGGCGCCCGTATGTCAAGCATGGTAGGTTCTGTATTAGTAGTATTTACCAACTCTTGGAATGAGATATATTGTTATAATTATGAAGGTGATTTGGCTATATTTAACTTTATTCATGAAATGAATTACTATTTTCATAGAGGCGATTGTGAACCTCCTGTTTGGCATTTATATAATTATAGCCAGCATATGAGAGCATATATTTCATCACAAACTTCAGAATTAGTTAAAAATTGTTTAAATGGTATTAGTTCTAAATTAAAATCTAGCTTTGAGTTAAAGTTAAATTCTGAGGATTATATTATTGCCTTTGATGAGCGATATTTTGATATAAGTTTAAAGGTATATTCCTCAGACGAAGATCCATTTGCTGATTTATATGCTGAAAGATTAAGAGACATTCCTTCTATTATAGAATCTCATTCAACATATGGCTGTATTCAGTATTTCTTTGCGAAAAAAGATAATGGTTGTTATGATATTTTTGAGGTAGACGAAGGTAAAAACATTAAAGTTTATCGTGGCTTTAATGGTGTTGTATACGATTTAGTTCATAACATAAATAATTACTATTCTAAGAAGTTAGATTTGGGTAATAAGAAATTTAAATATAAGCAGTATTTTAACTTACCTCAATTTTATGAAGTTGATATACAAAAAGAAGCTATCACTCCTTTAACTAACTAAAGTTGTAACTGAAAAATTTATTGGTTTATTATGGTGAATTTAAGAAAAACAACATTGCTTTATATTGTAGCTATAAGTTTAGGATTATTAACGCTTACCTCTTGTGGTCTAAAGTCTGATTTATATTATCCTAAAGATAAGAGTATTATTGATGAAGAAGTTTCAAGTAATGATAAAGCGCAAGATGATAAAGCTATTACTGAACCTAGTAAACAGGAAGAACTGTCAGAGTAGTATAGGCAGTTAATTGGTAGCACGATAAGATTGAAATTGGAATTGTAATTTTTAGTAATGCATGGAGTTTAAATGGAATATTTTGATTATATTGGTGGATCTTTTGTAGCAGAAAAGGTAAAGGTTGAAGATTTAGCTAAGCAATATGGCACACCATTATATGTATATTCTAGAACTTGTCTAGAAGATACGTTTAAAGCTTTTGATTCTTCTTTTGGGGATACTCCTCATTTAGTATGTTACGCAGTTAAGGCTAATAGCAATATTGCAGTATTAAATGTAATGGCCAAGTTAGGTGCTGGTTTTGACATTGTTTCAGGTGGTGAATTAGCTAGAGTTATTAAGGCTGGTGGCGATCCTGCTAAGGTTGTGTATTCAGGCGTTGCTAAAAGTAAAGATGAAATTATCTACGCTCTTGAGAAGGGGATTAAATGCTTTAATGTTGAATCTGAAGCAGAAATGCAGCGTATAAGTGAAATAGCAACCTCTTTAAAGAAAGAAGCTCCTGTTTCAATTCGTGTAAATCCAGATGTTGATGCAGGAACTCACCCTTATATTTCAACTGGTTTAAAGAAAAATAAGTTTGGTGTAACTATTGATAAAGCTTATGATTTATACTTAGCAGCTAGCAAAATGCCTGGTATTGCTATTAAAGGTATAGATTGTCATATCGGTTCACAGCTTACTACTATTACTCCATTTACTGATGCTATTGATAGAGTTTTATGTTTAGTTGATAGACTTGAAAAAGTTGGTATCAATTTCTCCCATATTGATGTTGGTGGTGGTTTAGGTGTTGTTTACGATGATGAAACACCTCCATCAATTAAGGAATATGTAGAGGCAATTAAAGATAAGTTAGTTCATAAGAAGCTAACTATTATTTGCGAACCTGGTAGAGCAATGGTAGCTAATGCAGGTGTGTTAGTTGCAAAATGTGAGTACTTAAAAGAAGGTGAAATTTCTAATTTCTGTATAGTTGATACTGCTATGAACGACCTTATTCGTCCAAGTCTTTATGAGGCGTGGATGAAGATTGAGGAAGTTAATAAGAATTTAGATCGTCCCCAAAAAGAATACGATGTTGTAGGTCCAATATGCGAAACTGGCGATTTTCTTGGTAAAGGTAGAAAGTTAAAAGTAGCAAGTGGAGATTATTTAGTAGTTAGAGGCGCTGGTGCATATGGTTTTGCAATGAGTTCTAACTATAATTCAAGACCTAGAGCAGCAGAAATTTTAGTAAGTGCAGATAAGACATATGTAATCAGAGCAAGAGAAACTATTGATGACTTATATGCTCTCGAGACACTAGTGTAAGAAATAACGAGGTATTGCGTGATTCTAAAGTTTTCTAAAATGCAGGGGTTAGGCAATGACTTTATGGTTGTTGATGCCGTAACACAAAAGGTATTTTTTACTCCAGCAAAAATTAGAATGTTAGCAGACCGTCATTTTGGGATAGGGTTTGATCAATTATTGGTAGTTGAACCACCTTATGACCCAGAAATAGATTTTCATTATCGTATTTTTAATGCTGATGGTTCTGAGGTGCAGCAATGTGGTAATGGTGCACGTTGTTTTATGCGTTTTGTTACCATGAAAGGATTAATTAATAAAAAGGTGGTAAAGGTTAGCACTGTAAGTGGTACTATAACATTAACATTAACAGCAGATGATCAAGTTATTGTTAATATGGGAGTGCCTGTTTTTACCCCAGATAAAATTCCATTTAAAGCACCAAAACAAGAAAAAACTTATTTGCTTCAAGTTGATGATGTAAGTTTATTATGTGGCTGCGTTTCTATGGGGAATCCTCATTGCGTTATAGAGGTAGAAAATACTGCGACGGCTGATGTGGCAAAGTTGGGGCCGAAGATTGAGAACCATGAACGTTTTCCAGAACGAGTAAATGTTGGTTTTATGCAAGTCTTAAATGATCATGAGATCAATTTACGTGTTTATGAACGTGGCGCTCAAGAAACTTTAGCTTGTGGAACTGGAGCTTGCGCGGCTACTGTAACCGGTATAACGCAAGGAAAAATCAAGTCTCCTGTAAAAGTACATTTAACAGGTGGTGATTTAAATATTTCTTGGGATGGTCCTAATACTCCTGTTATGATGACAGGGCCCGCTGTCTTAGTATACGATGGTGAGATCTACATCTAAGGAAATATATGGCTAGGAATGAAGAGAATAAACAACCGTCAGCTAACTTTAAGAAGTTATATGATGTAGCAGTAGAGTTCTTAGAGTACCTAGCCGTTGAAAGATTTTATAGTAAATATACTGTTAAAAGTTACAATTATACCCTTAGAAGTTTTGTGGAGCTTATTACTGAAACTTATCCTAATGTTGAGAAGTGGCAAGATATATCTGATGATATGTTAAGACACGTTATTAGAGCCACTAAAGGTAAAAATACCGAGTTAAAAAATCGTTCACGAGCCCATTTAGTTTCCGTATTAAAAAGTTTTTATAAGTTTTTAATAAGAAATAAGTACGTAGCAGAAAACGTTATGGAGCTAATAAAGCTCCCAAAATTTGGTAAAAAACTGCCTCAATATTTAACTTATGAGCAAATTACTAAATTATTGACCTTGCCTAAAAATCCAACCGATAAAGAAATAAGATTAAATGCAATTATTGAATTGTTGTTTTCAAGTGGGATGCGTATTTCTGAATTATGCAATATAAGACTTTCAGATATTGATATTAATAATCAAGAAGTTAGGGTTATTGGTAAGGGTAATAAAGAGCGTATTGTTCCTTTTGGTACTTATGCATTAGTTGCCCTAAACCGCTGGATGGAAGTAAGATCGCACTATAATCCTGAGTGTGATTATCTTTTTTTAAATCGTTTTGGTAATAAATTATCTGTAAGAGCCGTACAAATAGAGTTAGCAAAATCTGGCGAGGCGTTAAATTTACCAATAGGGTTATCACCACATAAGTTGCGTCATTCCTTTGCTACTGAAATGCTTGCTGGTGGAGCCGATTTACGTGTAGTTCAGGAGTTATTAGGTCATACCACTTTAGGAGTAACGCAAGTTTATTTACACCTTGATGAAAATAGATTACGTAAAACTTATGTTAAAGCTCATCCTCTTGAGGTTGATGACGATTTCAGTCATATGGAATAACTTATGATATTTTATCGGTCCTGGCATAAGCCATTAGTTTTATCGTTTGATCTTGATGATACTCTTTATGATAATCAACCAATAATTGATTTTGCTGAAAAATATACTGCTAAACTTTTGGGTATAGCGTTTTTAGGTGGTAAGCGTTTATTTGAGCAAGATATTGTTCAGGTTAAAAAAGATTTATTTGCTGAAAATCCATTACTTATTAATGATGTAACCAAAACTAGATATTTAGTATTTAAAAAGTTACTACGGGATTTTGGATATCATGATAAAGCGCAGGACGTGATAGCGCAAAAAATGATGGAATGCTTTTTACATGTTCGTTCTAATAGAGTACAAATCCAAAAAAGGGTAATAGATATTTTATATACTTTAAAAAAGCGTTATCCTTTGATAGCTATTAGTAATGGTAATATGGATGTAAAGCAAACATCTTTGGCAGGGATTTTTGAGAAAGTTTATAATCCTAATGTTAATGTTTTTGCTAAACCGAGTGCTGATTTATTTAATCAGGCGATAAAAGATTATCACATAGCACCTAATATGTTATGTCATATTGGAGATAGCGGTTATACTGATATTTTAGGTGGATTAAATGCAGGATCTCAAACGGTGTTAGTAACATCTTTTAGAGTAGATTCATACTTATTATTACCACATGTTGAGGTTAAAGATATAGAAGAGTTACTTACACTTTTTACCTCATAAATCCTTATGTTTAAGCGATTTATGCGTAAAAAAACGTTATAAATTTGGCAATAATCAAAAAAAATGATATACTCCTAACATTCTAGTTTTATTCTCTTGTTCTTGAGAATTTTTACATCCCTTAAAAATCAATAAACACTTATCGTTAGTGTATTCTAATTATTTACTCATATGAATTTAACAGATCTTAAAAACATGCAAACGCCTGATTTAGTAGCCCTGGGTGAAAAAATGGGACTAGATAATATAGGTCGTTTAGCAAGAAAAGATATTATTTTTAATATATTAAAGGCTCATGCCAAGAATGGTGAGGATATTTTTGGTGGTGGAGTCTTACAAATTCTTCAAGATGGATTTGGTTTTCTTCGCAGTGCGGATAGTTCTTACTTAGCAGGACCTGATGATATTTATGTATCTCAAAATCAAATCAGAAAATTAAATTTGCATACAGGTGACACTATTGTAGGAAAAATACGTCCACCAAAAGCTGAAAATGAACGATATTTTGCTCTCCTACGTGTAGATTCCATAAATCAAGATAAACCTGAAAATGCTAGAAATAAGATCCTGTTTGAAAATTTAACTCCATTACACCCAACTGAAAGAATCCGTTTAGAGCGTGGCAATGGTTCAAAAGAAGATATTACAGCTCGAGTAGTAGATTTATCTTCTCCAATAGGTAAAGGGCAAAGAGGTTTAATAGTTGCACCTCCAAAAGCTGGTAAAACCATGCTTTTACAAAACATAGCTCAAAGTATTCATGCTAATAATCCTGAATGTGTATTGATAGTACTTCTTATTGACGAACGCCCTGAAGAAGTAACTGAAATGAAGCGACTCGTTCAGGGGGAGGTTGTGGCTTCAACATTCGATGAACCTCCAACAAGACATGTACAAGTAGCTGAAATGGTAATTGAAAAAGCTAAGCGTTTAGTTGAGCATAAGAATGATGTGGTAATTTTACTTGATTCAATTACTCGTTTAGCTAGAGCATATAATACGGTAATTCCATCATCAGGTAAGGTGTTATCTGGTGGTGTTGATGCTAATGCATTACAAGGTCCTAAGAGATTATTCGGTGCTGCACGTAATGTTGAAGAAGGTGGCTCTTTAACAATTATTGGTACAGCGTTAATCGATACTGGTTCTAAGATGGATGAAGTTATTTACGAAGAATTTAAAGGAACAGGTAATCTTGAATTACAACTAAGCCGTAAGATAGCTGAAAAGAGAGTATTCCCTGCTATTGATATTACCAAATCAGGTACTCGTCACGAGGAATTACTCACAAGCCCTGAAGAATTACAAAAAATGTGGATTTTACGTAAATTTGTACATCCTATGGGTGAAATTGAGGCAATGGAATTTCTTATCAACCAACTTTCTCTTACAAAGACTAATGAAGAGTTCTTTGATGTTATGAAAGGTAATAAGTCATAAACTTATTATTTTAAAGTGTTGATTCATAGGTAGAGTAGTTTATAAAACTACACTACCTTAAATATCATTAAAGGAGAAATTTCCTTTAGTGATATTATCTAAGAGCATTACTTATTTAATGATTTAGCAATACGATCCTTAATAAAATCTAGCATGTTTTCCCCATGATGGGCTAGCATCTTAGGGAACATGGATATTGGTGTCATACCTGGGAAAGTATTTATTTCATTTAAATAAATTTTTCCGTCTTCTGTTAAGAAGAAATCAATGCGTGAAAGATCTTTTAGTTTAAATAATTTGAATGCTTGTAGTGCATAATTGCGGATAGCTTCTTTAATATCCTCAGGTAAATAAGCCTCTGTTACTGTTTCAGACTTAGAAGAAGAATTATATTTTTCTTCGTAAGTGTAGAATTTGTTATTTGGGGTAATGATTTCACCAGGGAAAGTAGCAATAAGCTTATTATTAAATTCGTAAGTAGCTACCTCAAGTTCACGAGGATTTAAAGACTGTTCAATAAGAACGGAGTTACTATAGGTAAATGCTTTTTCAATAGCAGGTAGTAATTCATCAATAGTATGTACTTGATAACAACCTACAGATGAGCCTTGAGAGGCAGCTTTAACAAAGACTTTCTTATACTTATTAAAAAATTCTTGTGCTTTAGTTAAGTTTGCACTTGATTGAGTATCAAGATAGATATATGGAGTATTAGGAATATGGCAACTATCCATATAAAGCTTGGTGGTTATTTTATTAAAACAAGCCTTTGATGCCCAAGAATCACAACCAAAATATGGTATATGATAAATTTCTAGTAAAGATTGGATATCACCTGTTTCTCCTGGGAAACCATGGATGCAAGGGATAACGTAATCAACTTTAAATTCTTCAGTACCAATAAGTAAAGTTTTATTTTGTTGTAAAGAGCAGTTTGTTCCTTCACAATCCCAATAATCATTGTGTATAACAACGTGTTTTACATTATAAGAAGGTTCTTCTTGTAAGACTTTGCGTAAAAAATCAGCGGTAATAAGCGAAATCTCGTGTTCTGATCCGTCGCCTCCACAAAGAAGAAGGATGTTTATTTTGTTCATGAAAATTTTCTCGATTAATTTGCAAATTAAAAAAATAAAAAGCAAAGATATTATAAACATTGTTTATTTGTTTTAATATCTCAGTTAAAGATTTTTGTCCTTTAAATAGGATAAAATTTTTGATAGATTATAAAAAAATTGAAGATGAAGAATAAAGAGGATGTGCAAATTATGAAATATTTCCTTTTAGCAATGTTGAGTATTGGTTTTATTTTATCAGGTTGCGTGCAAGTAACTCAGGATGGTAAGCCAATTAAAGCTACCCCAAGTAATAAATCAGTTCATCTTGAATTAAATAAGGCTTTAACCTCATTTAAAGGCGAATATGCTCAACTTAAATATGAAGAAACCAATAAAATTATTAGTGAAATATTTCAAGGTAATATTGATACTATAAAGTCTGTTTTAGAGGAACCTAATAAATATGAACCACCTGTATTATTTGCTTATGCTGATCAGGTATTTTTAGCAGGTCAGCCAGAGGTGGCTATGTTTTGGTATTATACAGCGCAATTACGTGCTCGCTCTGATGCTAATAAATCACTAGATAGTAGTGTTCAAGAAGGTGTTACTAATTTAAGTAATAAATATGGTAATGCTATTGGTCAATATGCGTTAGCTAATCTTGATAAGTTACAAAATGTAATGGTAAAAGTTATTGAATGGGATGAAAGTTCTACTCGTGAATATGATCCTAAATGGGTAGCTATTTTAGGTCAAGAAGCCAAATTTAGTAATAAAATTCGTTTTAGATCTGAATCAGAATATAAGAAAATCAATGATTCTGTGCGTGAAGGGTGGAAATTAGGTTTTAAGAATGCCATTTATCAGCTAAGAAAGGAGCAGGCAGAAAGAATGCTTGAAGAATAGAAAAATAAGTAAAAATGCAATTCTATTAAGAATTGCATTTTTACTTATAGTTTGCTTCAGAAATTATGTGTTTTTTATTGTTTTAAAGCTTTTTCAATAAATTCTGTTAACTGTGCTTTGTTTAATGCTCCAATTTGACGAGCAACCACTTCGCCATTTTTGAAAACTAGTAAAAGAGGAATACTACGAACACCAAACTTTGCAGCATAGGCAGTTGCTTTATCCACATTTATCTTACAGAATTTCATATCAGTCATTTCGTTAGCAACTTCATGTAGTACAGGTGCAAATGCTTGGCAAGGACCACACCAGGTAGCCCAGAAATCAACGAGAACAGGAGTTGTGCTATTAAGAACTGTAGCTTCAAAATTGGAGTCATCAATTTCAATAATATTTTCGCTCATATTTTCCCCTAAATAATCAAAGACAAAATAAAAGTGTATGTGAATACTTTCATATAGATTATTATATATGAAAAAACGTTTTAATAATTAATAATCACTCATATTTGGCTTTATATGGAAATTTTTTTCAGTTAATGTAGGTTAGGTCAAAAAATTAGACGTTAAAAGTGTGAGTCAAAGGAAAAAATTGGGTAATTTTAGAGTATTTTTAAAGTGCTTTACCAATGAAAAGGTTAAAGATTAAAAAATTACCTGTACCAAGTTCATAAAGAACAATTCTTTCAATACCAAATATGTCATACTTTTGCTAACATTTGTTATTTATTAGCAAAAGTATTTATATCATTAAAGCCATTTGAGTATTATGCCAAACAAGATTGATAGTAAAAAGTAAAATTGATATACGAATTGATTTTACGGTCATAACAAGGAGCAAATAAGGGATGCAAGTTAAACCAATTATCTTAGTAGATGGGAGCAACTTTTTATTTAGAGCATATCATAGCGTAATTAAGAGTCAGCTTACTAATAAAAGAAATGAACCTACTGGCGCTACTAAAATCTATATTAATATGCTCAATAGCTTAAAAAAGGAATATAAAGATTCCGTTATTGCTATCGTCTTTGATGCTCACGCTAAAACTTTTAGACATGAAAAGTACCCTGAGTATAAAGCAATTCGTAAGCCTATGGATATGGAATTAAGGGTACAGATCCCAATTATTAAAGGCATTATTAGAGCTATGGGCTTTATGATATTTGAAATAGAAGGTGTTGAGGCTGATGATGTTTTAGGATCTTATGCTCAAGCTGCTAAGAACGAGGGGCGAGATTTAATAATTGCAACTGGTGATAAAGACTTATGTGTACTTATTGATAATCATATTTCTATTATCGATACTATGAAGAAAAAGGTTTTAGATAGGGATTATGTTATTGAAAAATTTGGGGTAGAACCAAAGTTAATCAGTGATTATTTAGCTCTTTGTGGTGATAGCGTAGATAATATCCCTGGAATGCGTGGCATAGGTCAGAAAACTGCTCAACTTTTAATTAATCGTTATGGTACTATTGATAATATAAAAGCAAACTTAGACGATGTAGCTAATATTAATTTTAGAAAATCTAAATCCTTTAAAGAAGATTTCTTAGCGCAAGAAGAAGATATAGCACTATATCGATTCTTAACCAAGATTAAAACTGATGTGCCACTACCTGTTGCGCTTGATGAACTAAAATTTAATGAACCTGATCATAAGACCCTTTATGATTATTACACTAGATTAGACTTTGAGGGATTAAAACAAAAAGAAGAGGCTATGTTAGCCAAATTAGCTCTGCCATTAGAGAGTCAAGGATCAAAAGCTGATTTTTCTTCTTTTAATATGTGGAGTGATTACTTAAAAGAAAATGCTAGTGTTAATAATGAGGCTAGTGAGGAGATACCTTTAAAGAGAGTTACTAATAAAGAATTCTGTGAAATAAAGGAAAACACCTTGCGAAATTGTCAGATTAATGAACTTAATACTGTGCAATTATACCATTATGAAACCAGTGAAGAGCTAGCTAATCTTAAAGATTTACTACTTAAAGAAGAAAGTTATGCGATAAATATTTTAGTTACAAAAGATCATTATTTAGAAAGTAAAATAGTTGGCATAAGCTTCTTAGGTGTAAATGCTGCAGGCTATGTAGATTTTTTAGATCCGTTATTTTTAGTATTAGATAAAGAGCAAGCAAAAGCAAAGTTAAGTATTTTAGAGCCTCTTTTTTTAAGCGAAAAAGTAAAATTTATTTATGACTTAAAGGCTATTATGCATACTTTAGCTAACTATGGCCTTAGTATAAATCCTCCATATGAAGATATTACTTTACTTACTCATATCAATAATTCCGATGATTCATTAGATGTAAAATTTTTAGCGCAAAAATATTTAGATAGAGCTATTAAGACTGAGGTAGATATATTAGGTAAAGGTGCTAAAGCTTTAGGTTATGAAGAGTTACCAGTAGATAAGGTAATAGTTTATCAGAGTGAGTATGTAACTACGCTTTATAATCTAGCAAAAACTTTACTGGCTAAAGTAAAGGCTACACCATGTGCTTATGAGATTTATCAAAATGAAGAGCTTCCATTAGTAAAAGTTTTATGTGCTATGGAACGAGTTGGGGTAAAGATTAATAACCAAACTCTTGAAGAGCAAAGTAGTAAATTACATGAGCAATTAGATGCTATTGTGCTAGATATTTATAATAAAGCAGGTGAGAAGTTTAATATTAATTCTCCAATGCAAATTGCTGAACTTTTATATACCAAGCTTCAATTGCCAGTTGTTACCAAAACTGCCAAAGGTGAACCTTCAACTTCAGAAGAAGCTTTACAAGAATTAGTAACGTACTCTCCTTTACCTCAAAAGATATTAGAGTATCGTGAATTATCTAAGTTACTTAATACCTATGTAGATAAACTAGGTAATTATATTAATGAATTTACAGGGCGATTACATGCTAAGTTTAATCAATGTGGAACAAACACTGGTAGATTATCTTCATCTGAGCCAAATCTACAAAATATTCCAATTAGAACAGCAGAAGGCAAAGCTGTGCGGAAAGCTTTTGATGCTCGCAAGGGGTATAAAATAGTAGCTGCCGATTATTCACAAATAGAACTGCGAATCATGGCGCATATCGCTCATGTGACTAATATGTTTAAAGCATTTAAAGAAAGGCTTGATATTCATAAAAATACAGCCTCTGAGATGTTTAATATACCACTTGATAAAGTTGATGCTAGCGAGCGTAGAAAAGCCAAAGCTATAAATTTTGGTTTAATTTATGGTATGAGTAATCATGGTTTAGCAAAGCAAATTGGGGTAAGTAGAGATACTGCTAAGGATTATATTCAGGCATATTTTGCTAAGTATCCCGAGGTAAATATTTACATGAAAGAAGTAGTAGAGTTTGCGAAAGAACATAGTTATGTAACTACTTTTAATGGTAAGAGAATAGATTTCTCAGGGTTTAAATATGAAAAAGGACCTAAAAAAGTAGCATTACAAAGAGCTGCTATAAACGCACCTATTCAAGGAACGGCTGCGCAAATAATAAAATTAGCCATGATAAAAATCTATGACTATATAAAAGATAAACCAGAGGAAGCGCAATTACTTATGCAAGTACACGATGAATTAGTGTTTGAGATTCGTGAAGATAAGGTTTTAGAATATAAGAAAATCATTAATGATATTATGGTAGGGGTAGTTAATTTGAGCGTTCCTTTAGAGGTTGAGGTTGGTGTTGGTGATAATTGGAGTGAGGCACATTAATGAAAAGTCTTAAAATATGTTTAATGTTATTAGGTGTTGGTCTATTTGTTAATGCTAATGCTCAATCTCCTTGGTGGAATTTACCCTTAGCAGAAGCCGAGCAAGATATTAAGGTGTTAGTAGATATTTCTAACCAAAAAGAACAGCGAGAGTTATTGTCTAATAGCTTTTTATCTATGGAATCAGTTTCTTTCGATGATAAAGAAAAGTTGGTTAAATACGTGCTAAGAATGCGTACTAATGAGAATCCTCAGTCCTTGGTAGAATTTTATAATAAACAGTCAGAAGATTTTGGGAAAATAGATTGTATGCAGAATAATTTTTATCATCCTCAAATTGGTAATCAGTACGAATTACAAGATGTTTATGGTAATGTTGTTGGTAGAACTATTACAAAATACAGTAAATGTAGTTTTGAGAATAGTATTTTAAGGCGCCCTAAAGAAGATTAAATCGTAAGTATAAATGAATAAAGGGAGGTTACTATACTTTTAGTATCCTCCTTTTGTTTTTGGGGATTTAGTGGTTAGATTTTTTCAGAATGTAATTCAATTCCATTAGTATCGGAAAGGGAAATATAGCTAAATGTCTCTGTTTGCCAATTACCAGTATCATAGATAGCTATACCATTTATTTTAGTCTCTGAAAAACTATGAGTATGACCGTGAATTAAAATTTGGGCTTTATGCTTATATAGAAGCGCTAGAGCTTTAGGAAGTGATATTTTTACTTTTTTAAAGTTTCTTTTTTCAAATTTTAACTTACTTTGTTCACGCATTTGCAGGGCAATTTTTACTTTTTGCTCTTTAGTAGTAACGGTATTGAAAATAACTTGTAAGCATTTTATACGGCTAAACCATCTAAAAAATTGATAATTAAATTTTTCAGGGCAAATTTCATCTCCATGTGCCAAAACTATTTTTTTCTCATAGGCGGTAAGTACATGTATATCTTTTAGTAGCTCAAAACCAAAGTACTGAGCATCTTTCTTAGATAGTAAAAAGTCTCTATTACCATGAATAAAATAGACTGAAACTTGTTGTTCTTTAAGGAATAAAACAATCTTTTTTAATTCATTTTGGGCCTCATCATGGATGTTTATTCCAACATAGTAATCAAATAGATCACCCAGGATATAAAGTTTATCGCCAGGAATTAAACTTTTAGAGAAATTACTAAACCCTGCAGTTATCTCAGGTGTTTGCGATGATAAATGTAAATCAGCAATAAAATATAAAGCCATTTAATCCACAATAACATCTAAAATGGTAACAGGTTCTTCTGGAAGATCGGAAAACGGGTTTTTATTAATAGTTTTTACTTGACCAATTTTATCAACTACATCAAAGCCATCTACTACTTTTCCAAAAACTGTATATCCCCAACCCGCAAGGTGTTTACCAGTAAAGTCTAGGTGGTTATTATTATCAAGATTGATATAAAACTGAGAAGTTGCAGAGTCTGGGTGACGAGAACGAGCCATACCTATAGTATATTTTAAATTATGTAGTCCGTTATCTGACTCGTTTTTAATTGGGGGTAAAGCACCAGGTTTGTTTTCTAAATTTGCAAAAAAAGCACCTGCCTGAATAACAAATGATTTTACTATTCTATGGAAAATTAAGTCTTTGTAGAAACCACTATTACAATATTTAAGAAAATTTTCACATGAAATAGGGGCTTTATCAGTAAATAGTTCGATTTTGATATCACCAAGTGTTGTTTTTACAGTAACCATAAAAGCCTCTTATCGTAAAATTGATTCTTGTTAAGGATTGTAACATATAATTACTAAAAGATTAATGTCTATAGAATTTTAAATGTTGTTAAGTTGTCAATTTAGCACTAAAATAACTTACTTTAGGCTCTGTATTCGTAGTTTAATAAAATTTATAGGTTTACAAAAATGCTAGAAATATACAACTCATTAACCCATAAAAAAGAAGTGTTTTCGCCATTAGTGGCTGGAAAAGTTGGCATGTATGTTTGTGGGGTGACCATTTATGACTTGTGTCATATTGGTCATGGCAGAACATTTGTATGTTTTGATGTGGTTGTAAGATATTTAAGGTATTTAGGTTATGACGTTACTTATGTACGTAATATTACCGATGTTGATGATAAAATCATTAAACGTGCGAATGAAAATAAAGAGAGCTGTGAATCTTTAACTAAACGTTTAACCCAAGATATGTATACTGATTTTGATGCATTAGGTTTGTTAAGACCGGATATTGAACCAAAAGCAACAGAACATATTGCTGATATTATTAGTTTAGTGCAAGAATTAATTGATAATGGCAATGCTTATCAAGCAGAAAATGGCGATGTGATGTTTTCTATTGATTCTTTCCCTGAGTATGGGGCTCTCTCTGGCCAAAAGCTTGATGATCTTAAGGCAGGAATTAGAGTAAGTGTTGAGGAAAGTAAGCGCAATCCTTATGACTTTGTGTTATGGAAAATGTCTAAACCTAATGAACCTATGTGGGATTCACCTTGGGGGAAGGGGCGTCCTGGTTGGCATATTGAATGTTCTGCTATGAACTCACACTATCTAGGTAATGTTTTTGACATTCATGGTGGTGGATCTGATTTAATTTTCCCTCACCATGAAAATGAAATCGCGCAAAGCCGTTGTGCTTTCCATACCGATTACGTTAAGTATTGGATGCATTCTGGTATGGTAATGATAAATAAGGAAAAAATGTCTAAATCTTTAGGCAATTTCTTTACTGTTCGTGATTTATTAGCTAAATATGACGGTGAGACATTACGCTTTTTCTTAATGAGTGCACAATATAGAGGTCAGTTAAATTATTCTGTGGAGAATCTTGAACAAGCAAGAGCAGCACTATCACGTTTATATACAGCGCTTAGAGGTATTGATATTGCTACACCATTAGCTGATAGCGATTATGAAAAACGTTTTAAAGAAGCTATGGATGATGATTTTAATACGCCTCTTGCTTATGCAGTATTTTTTGATATGGCAAAAGAAATCAATAACTTACGTACTACTGATATAGATACTGCTGCTCATTTAGCTGGTTTATTGAAAAAGCTTGGTGGGGTGTTAGGTATTTTACAGCAAGATCCTCAAGAATATTTGAAATCAGGTGCTGGTTCATCAGATGATGTAGCATTGATTGAAGATTTAATTAAAGCACGAAATGATGCTAGAAAAGCTAAGGATTGGGCAAAAGCTGATGAAGCTCGTAATAAATTAACTCAAATGGGTATTGTTATTGAAGACGGCCCAAATGGTACTACATGGCGTAGAAAGTAGGAAATAGTATGCAAGAATATAAGAAGCGTTTTATAGAGTTAGCTCTTAAAAAAAATGTATTACGTTTTGGGGATTTTACCTTAAAATCAGGTAGAAAGAGTCCTTATTTCTTTAATGCAGGATTATTTTGCACAGGGGCTGATTTAAAACTCTTAGGTGAGTTTTATGCACAGGCTTTGCATGAGGCTAACATCAATTTTGATGTGCTTTTTGGACCTGCATATAAAGGTATCCCAATTGTGGCAGCCACCTCAATTGCTTATTCTTCATTGTATAATACTGAAGCTCCTTGGGTATTTAACCGTAAAGAGGCTAAAGATCATGGAGAAGGTGGTAATTTAGTAGGTTCACCTTTAGCTGGGAAAGTGGTGTTAATTGATGATGTTATCACAGCTGGCACAGCAATTAGAGAATCTATGGAGATTATTAAAAAAGCCAACGCAACTTTAAAGGGTGTTCTTATTGCTCTTGATCGTAAAGAAAGAGGACAAGGCAAACTAAGCGCTATACAAGAGATTGAGAGAGATTATAATACTAAGGTAGTATCAATTATTACTTTAAATGATTTAATTTCTTATTTAGAAACTAACGATGACTTAAAAATACATATTGAAAGTGTAAAAAATTATCGTAAAGAGTATGGCGTAGAATAAGTTAAATAATACTATTTTGCTAAATAGGCTCCTAAATTAGCGGAGCCTGTTTTATTTACTGTTTATTGATAATAGTGTAGGTGGTGTAAGGAATACCGATATTAGCTTTAGTTAAAACTTCTACCGATTTTTCGAGGTTATCATTGTAAACTCCCCAATAATCTTCAGTTTTTGCCCAAACTCGGCAGACAATATTAATAGAACTTGAATTTAAAGCTCCAATGATAACAGTAATACCTTTATCTTTTAATACTCTATTATCTTCTTCAAACATTTGAGTTAATACTTCTTTTGCTTTCTTAAGATCTGAGCCATATTCCACACCAAAGGTAAAATCTACTCTGCGAACTGGCATTCTTGAGTAATTAGTGATTACACTTGAGCTAATATTACTATTTGGAATAACTACCATTTTATTATCAGCGCTAAGCATGGTAGTAGTAAAGATAGTAATTTCTTCAATAGTACCAGTTTTGCCTGCTACTTCAACTAATTCACCAACTTTAATTGGACGGAATATTAACAGTAAAATACCTGAAGCAAAGTTTGATAAAGAACCTTGTAAGGACATACCAACTGCAAATGATGCGGCACCAAGAATTGCAATAAATGAAGCAGTTTGAATACCAATTTGACTTAAAGCGGCAATGATGAAAAAGATAATAAAGGTATACTTTATAATATTGGCAATGAAATGAGAAATAGTCATTTCAATGCAAGCTTTAGTCATAAGTTTATAAGTTACTGAAGAGATTATTTTTGCAAGGATATAACCAATTGCCAGAATAATAATTGCGTAAATAATATTCCAGCTAAAGTTAAAAATAATCTCTTGGTTTTTAGTGATATAACCAATTGGATCGCTTAGGAGCATAGGATCTAATATATCCGTTGTTTTAGTTGTTTCTGTGGCCATAAATAATTCCTTTTTTATGGTTTATTGATGTTTGTATTAGTTTGTTATACCTTTAGTGCAAATAGTAAAAATCTTTTCCGCAATTTCTGATTTTGGAGATTTTTCAAGTTCTATTTTATCACCATTTTTTCCAAGAATTGTTACCTTGTTATAATCGCTATTAAATCCTTTATCAGAATTTGATACATCATTTAATATAATGTAGTCAGCGTTCTTTTTTTCAAGTTTCTTTAGGGCATTGAGTTCTAAGTCATTAGTTTCAGCAGCAAAGCCAATTACTAATGGTGGTCTAGAAATATGGTGTCCTACTGTTTGTAATATATCAGGATTTTTTATTAGCTCAATAGTAAGGGAGTCTGTATTTTCTTTTTTGATTTTTGTGGCGTTTACTTCTTTTACTCGGTAATCGGCAACAGCTGCACAGCCAATAAAAATATCTGCACTAGGTAAAGTTTCAGTAACAGCTTCAAGCATTTGCTCCGCAGTATCAACTTTAATTAAATTTACATTGTTAGGAGCTTCGATATTAACTTGTCCACTAATTAAGAAAACATTAGCTCCACGTTTTTGAGCCTCATTTGCAAGAGCATATCCCATCTTACCTGAGCTTTTATTAGTAATAAATCTAACAGGGTCAATAGGTTCTTGAGTTGGACCAGCGGTTATAATTACTTTTTTACCAAGTAAATCCTGCTTTACTAAAGGTTTTTCATTGCTCTGGGAAGAATTAGCATCTTCCTTGGTAAAAGATGCGCAAATATATTTACATAGTTCCTCAGGACTACTCATTTTGCCTTTACCAGTAATTCCACAAGCAAGTGAGCCACATTCAGGTCCAAGAAATTGCCAATTATATTCCTTTAAAGTCTTAAGGTTTTTAGCAGTAGCTATGTTGTTATACATATTAACATTCATGGCAGGTGCTATAAAGAGTTTGGCTTTGGTTGCCAAGACAATGCTAGTAAGTAAATTATCGGCAATGCCGTTGGCTATTTTAGCAATAGTATTAGCAGTTGCAGGAGCGATAACTAAAGCATCAGCCATTTGCGCAAGTTTAATATGAATAATAGTGCCGTTGTCAGAGGTAAGAAGATCGGAATAAACAACATGTTCTGAAATAGCTTCAAGTGTTAAAGGAGAGATAAAAGCTTTAGCACTTTCGGTCATTACAACATAAACATCAGCGCCTTCACTTTTTAATAATCTAACTAAAGACGGGATTTTATAAGCAGCAATTCCACCAGTAATGCCAAGTACTATTTTTTTGTTAGCTAACTTCATAGTAAATCCTTATTGAGTGTTAAATACGATATTGTTTATATAATAATACAAACTAATTCATCTTGGTTTTATAAAACGTAATAAATTTAGCAAAAGATAAAGTTAAGAGATAATTAACGCTTACCTAAGCTTATAAAAGATAAATATTTTTAAATAACTATTGAATTTGAAAATTTATGTGCTATAATGCGCCAATTGTGTAGTATATGAGCAGTTCGGTAACTGCTTTCTTGTTGTATAATAGTTATCTAAAAAGTATAAATTATTATGAATAAATGAATCTCATTGTTCATTATAGTGAGGTTTTCGTTGCTTTTTATGTAATTATATTGTATAAAGACGCGCTAAAATATTAAGCACACCTTGAAGGTTGGCTTCTAGGTTGTTAAAGTTTTTGAATTTAAAATTTGGAGTGACTGACATGTCAAGAGTTTGCCAAGTTACGGGGAAGGGGCCTGCAGTAGGGAACAATCGTTCTCATGCAAAGAACGCAACTCGTCGTCGTTTTCTCCCAAATCTTCACACTCATAAGTTTTGGGTAGAATCTGAAAATAGATTTGTTAAAATACGTTTAACTGCTAAAGCTATGCGTATTATCGATAAGGTTGGTATTGATCAAGTATTAGCAGATATGCGTGCTAATGGTCAAACCATTTAAGGAGATAGAATATGGCTTCTAAAGGTGGACGTGAAAAAATTCGCTTAAATTCAACAGCTGGTACAGGTCATTTCTATACCACTACTAAGAATAAGCGTACTATGCCAGAAAAGATGGAAATCAAGAAGTTTGATCCAGTTGTTAGAAAACATGTTATCTACAAGGAAGGTAAGATCAAGTAATTCGATCTTATAAAATCAAACTTTTTATACATAGATACACGAAAGGCTCAAGGAAATATTTTTCTTGGGTCTTTCTTTTTGAGATTGCTATATGCCAGAATTACCAGAGGTTGAGGTTACTGTACGCGAAATCCGTGACAGTATAGTACATCAGACCATTAAATTTATTAAGATCAATAATTTTAAATTACGCTCTCCTATACCTTCAGAAATTGCAACTTTATCCAATTTAAAAGTTTTAGATGTCTGTCGGAGGGCAAAATATATCATTATCTCTACTGACAAAGGATATTTTCTTATCCATTTGGGAATGAGTGGTAAATTATGGCTTACTAAAAAAGATTTACCATTACGTAAACATGATCATGTTGAAATAATATTAGATAAGTGTGATTTACGCTTAAATGATGCAAGAAGATTTGGCTTATTTTTATATTTTAAGACGAAAGAAGAGCTTAATGCTTGTAAATTCATTGCTAATTTAGGGATAGAGCCTTTAGATGAGGCCTTTGATGCTAATTATTTACTCAGTCATTTGCATAAAAACACTCTAATAAAAATAGATTTAATGAATGGTAAAATTGTAGTTGGCATAGGAAATATCTACGCATCAGAAGTGCTTTTTAAGGCAGGTGTCTTACCTACTCATAAGGGGGGAGCAATAACTTTAGATCAAGCTAAAAAAATAGTACAAGCTATTAAAGATATCTTACCTAAAGCTATTGCTATGGGTGGAACTACTATTAGAGACTTTAGTGGGGCAGATGGTAAAGCAGGCGAGTTTGCGACATTTCTGCAAGTATATAACCGTAAAGGAGAGAGTTGTCCAAAATGTGGCGCTACAATTGAACAACTAGTTATATCTAATAGAAGTACGTATTTTTGTCCTAATTGTCAGCATTAATTGCGCTTAGTTTTATGCTGCTCAATATATTCATAGACAATTTTTGGGACAAATGGGGAAGTGTCGCCTTTATGTTCTATTACATCTCTTACTAAAGTTGAGGAAATAAATGCGATATTTGGTGATGACTGAAGTAATACAACCTCAAGTTCTGGCATAAGCATTTTATACATTCCTTGTAGAGATAATTCAAATTCGCAATCTATCATATTGCGAATTCCTCTAATGAGAATATCGGCATTATGTTCGCGTAGAAAGTCTATTAGCATACCAGTAAAGCCATAGACCTCAACATTTTTTAAATGTGCAACACTAGCACGAGTCATATTAACTCGCTCTTCTAAAGAAAATATCGGTTTTTTCGCAGGACTATTTGATACAGCTATGATAACTTTGTCAAATAGTTTAGCTGATCTAGTAAGGACATCTAAATGTCCAATAGTAAAAGGATCATACGTTCCAGGGTAAACTGCAAGCATGTGTTACTCCAAATGATAATCACTCATTATTTCATCAAATTTTTCACGCACCATAGCAGAGGTTATTTTTAACATAGCTTGTTTATCTTTTACTCTTGTACGCCATTTTATGGTGCTGCTATCAGGGTGCTCTAATTTTACACATTCATCATAGATAGAGACAACATATTTAAGAAAGTTATAAGGTCCTACTCGTAATGGATTATGGTGAGCGTAAATACCAATAACAGGAACGTTTAGAGCGTTTGCCATGTGCACAGGTCCTGAGTCAGGAGAAATGACCATAGTTGCCTTACTTATTAAGGCAAGTAGTTGCCTTAATGAAGTTTGACCTACTAAATTAAAGATATTGTTGCTATTAGTCGCTTCGTGTTCGCATAATCCATGAATAATTTCCTCGGCTGTATCTTTTTCATATTGGGAAGGCCCTCCACAAAGGTAGATGTTAAATCCTTTAGAAATAGCATAACGGCAGATTTCAGTATATCCATGAATAGACCAATTTTTAAAATCTTTTGAGGAGCATGGTGTTAAGATTAAGTTGCGATTGCCTTTAAGGTGCTCTTTTACAAAAGCAAGCTCTTTTTCAGTAAAAGTAAAGTTCCATTGAGGCTTTAACTTTGGACAACCAATAGCTTGGATAAAAGCCATAAAACCATCTATTACATGAGGTGAACTTGGAGAGGGGACCTTAATATTAGTAAAGTATTTTTGCCCATCGGATGATCTTTCTTCATCAAAGCCTAATTTCTTAGGGGCTTTAATACCGAGTGTTAATAGACTTGCTCTAATAGAGGTGTGTAAATCTAAGAGTACATCAAATTCTTTTTGCTTAAGTAATTTGATTACTCTAAATAGTTCTTTAAAACCTCCTTTTTTATTAAAAGGAATTAATTCTATACCAGGGCAATTCGTAAAGAGGGTGGCTTCATTTTTGCCTATCACCCAAGAAATTTGTGCATCTTTATATGTTTTTTGTAGAAGGCAAATTGCTGCATAGGCGTTAATACAATCACCAATAGCCGATAAGCGTAATACACAGATTCTTTTTATATTAATATCGGAATGCATTAGATAATCCCTCTTAAGGTAGTTACTACTTAAATTATATCTAAAAATCTTATAATCCTAAAGATAAATGAACTAATTTACTATAAGGCGAACATAAATTCCAAGGTTTTATAGTTTTTAATGGTAAATTTGGTAGGTGTAACAAGTAACTATAAAAATGCAATGATGTTCTCATTATTGTGAAAAAGTTGGTGTAAAAGTGAAAAAACATTATGTTTAACAAAAGAAGATTGTCATAATTGTTGTAGAAATCAATATTAATTATCTTAAATTTACAAAAATAGATAAAAACTGAGGAAAGATTGACATGGCTCGAGAGCTTGAAAGAGTAATCGTTAGGGATAAACATGTAACTTATATCGTTAATCCTGCTTTTTTTAAAGAGGATGATATGAAAGCTGAGACTCTAGCAGATTATTTTGATATTGAAAAATATCAATTAGCTGGAAAGGTTATTCACGAATATTCTGGACGAGGTAAAGCTTATTTGCTTTCTGATATGTATAAAAACAGAATCTTACTAAGACATTATTGGCGTGGTGGGATGATGTTTAAACTATTAAAAGATAAGTTTTTTGCTTATTTTGATACAGCCAAGCGTTCTGATTTAGAGTTTAGTTTATTACAAACTATGAGAAAGATGGGACTGTCTGTACCAAAGCCAATTGCTGCACGATATGTTAAAAAAGGTATGTTTATTACTAATGATATTATCTTGCAAGAAATACCAGGAGCAAAAACTTTGCTTAAAATTTTGACGGAGCGCACTCTTTCTAACGAAGAATTTGCTAAAATAGGAGATGCAGTAGGTAAGATGATGCTTGCTGGCATTTATCATACAGACTTGAATATTAGCAATATTTTAATCGATGGAGCTAATAACGTTTGGCTTATTGATTTTGATAAATGTTTTTTAAAAAATATCAATCAAAAGCTTTACGCAAAAATGGTAGATAGACTTGCTCGTTCTTTTGAGAAAGAGTTAGAAAATACACCAGAACTCCATTGGTCAAAGTCAGACTTTGATAAATTAGAACCTGTTATTAGGAACGCTTTTTTGCGTTCATATTAGGTTTTTTATGTAACCATCCTAAACCCCATATAGGTCCACATTTGGGGTTTTTTAATTTCTGGAAACTTATCTTTTAGTAAGATGTAAGATTTTCTCAAGAATTTGCAATGTTCTTTGGTTAGCACCTTTTTGGGTAGTGAAATAATTATAGGCATTAGCGCAAAGAGTATTAGTTATGTTAGGTTCTTTTAGTAATTTTGTTAAAGTTGCTACTATTGATGTGGTATCTAAAGTAATAGCCCCTTCAATTTTAAGTAGTTCATTATAAATTTCTTTAAAATTAAAAAAGTGTGGTCCCGTAAGTACAGGTTTATTTAAGGCAATAGCCTCAAGTGGGTTATGACCTCCTACCTCGGTAAAGCTCCCACCCATAATAATTAAATCGCTCATACCAAAGTACATTTCAAGTTCTCCCATAGAATTACCAATTATTACCTCAGTATTATCTGAGTAATTATTTTCAGAACGTAAGGCGATATTAAATTTAAAACTTGATGCCAAATTTATAACTTCATTAAAGCGTTCAGGATGGCGAGGAACTAGTAGAAGGACAGCATCCGCTATCTCTTTCTTAAGTTTACTAAAAGCCTCAAGGAAGATGCGTTCTTCTTGCTCATGAGAACTTGCAAGACAAATGATTTTTTTATTAGGGAGTAATTGTTTTAAGTTTTCACCTGCTAATTTGTTAGTTATGGCAGGTTCTATATCGTATTTTAATGACCCAGTGATTGATAGCTTAGTTTTAGGGATTCCTAACTCACTATAAGCGTCATAATCACTTTGATGCTGACAAATTATATGCGTTAAGTGATTAGCGATAAGAGTATTAAAGGTCGCACCAAGTTTTTTATAGCGATTTTTAGAGCGTAAGGATAAACGGGCATTAATTAAGATTACAGGAATCTGGTGCTTATGGGCATATGCAAGGATATTAGGCCATAGTTCTGTTTCCATAATAATTAGCGCCTGAGGTTTTACTTTCTTAAAAAAGCGAGCAATATAAAAAGGAGAGTCTATTGGTGCAAAAGAGTGACAAGAGGTAGGCATAGCATCTGCGTAGATTTTTTTTGCAGTAGTAGTTGAGGTAGTAACAATTACATTTTGGGTAAAATGCTTAGTTAGCTCTTTTATTAAAGGAATTGCTCCTCTTGATTCACCAACACTTACTGTATGAAACCATATAGGATTAGATGGTAAATTTTTGTTAATTACACCCTTTAACTGCGTAATATCATTGCCATATGGTGGAATAGTCTTTTTATATTTTAAGTAGCAATAAACTAAAGGCGCACATATTAGGGTAAATACGTAATAAATACTCTTTAAAAGGTATGGCATTAAAAACTTCCCCAGGTATCTTTAATCTTGGTTATTACATCTTGTGGTTTTAAGTTAGTTAAACATTGGTAAGTATTTAATTTACATTCACGTTTAAAGCATGGATGACATGGTTCATTAGATTCGATAATAATAGCCTTTGAGGTTTGAGGGGGGGTGTAGTTGGTACTAGTAGACCCAAAAATTGCTACTACTTTACAATTAACAGCAGCTGCAATATGCATTAGTCCCGAATCATTACAAATAACCATGGCACATAGTGATAAAAGATCAATAGCTTGGGTTAATGATGTTTTACCAGTTAGCACGATAGTATTCTTTTTAGCAGTATCGCTAAGATGCGCTAATATCTCATTAGCAGTTGTAAGATCCTTTTGGGAGCCAAATATTAAAGCCTGACCATCAGGAAAATCTGTTAAAAACTCATCTATAACCTTAGCATAGTATTTTGGAGGCCATTTCTTTGCAGGACCATACTCAGCTCCTGGGCAGATACCTAAAAGTTTTGTGGAGGTTATATTAAAAGCAGTTAATTCTTCTTTACTTAAAGCATGGGTAATTAAAGATGGAATGGCAATTTTTGGGAGATCTTGCGCTTTTTTTACTTTATTTATTTCAAACGCTAAAGAGCAATACCGTTCTACTAATAACGGAAAATCTTGTTTATTAGTACGTAGATGATTTATTACTAAATATCTGCTTTCGCCTTTAAAACCATAACGATCTGGTATTTTGGCAAATAAGGGGATTAATGCGCTTTTCCAGGAATTAGGAAGGATATAAGCTTTATCAAAATTATAAGCTTTAAGTCCTTTGCCTATTTGATAGCGTTTTTTTAAGTTAAATTCTCCATGACCAATAGGCATTGTGATAGTTTGATATACCTCAGGCATACGTGATAGTACATCGATACACCATTTGGGAGCTAATACGTAAATTTGGCAGTTGGCATAAATATCCTGTAATTGCTTATAAAGAGTTTGGCTCATTACTACATCACCAATCCAAGATGGGGCAATTACTAAAATTTTCATAAAGAATCCTTGAAGATTTGATATTAAAATGCATTGTTAGAAGAGTTTGCGTATTGGGGAGTGCTTTTTTCACTACACCTTATAAACATTATGCTAACAGTGGTAAACACATAATAATAAACTAAAACTGTTAATTTAGACTTATTGTAGCAGTTTTCTTAGTTTAAAAATTGCTATGGCTTAAGAAAGTCCATAATTTTATGCAAAATAATTATTGTTAAATATTTTTTCTCTGCAACTCATCAACATTATATACCCAGTTCTCCTACATTGTTATAGGAAAAAACTGTGATCTAGTAAGAACTTATTTGCACAGAATGAGTTAAGATAAAATTATATTACCTAAAAAACACCTTTATTAAGATAATGTAAAGAAGCTAGAAATAGCTTACTTACAGCTTTCGCACATTTTTTTGTGGATAACATAGCAAAAATGGCTAATATTTTGTTTATAAATGATATTTTTTATTTTTTAGCAATTAAAGTATAGTTATAAACTTCGTTAAACAATTTTTCTACAAAATCATATCTGTTTAGCAACAGTTGGTAAGTACAAAAGAAAGTTTAAGCAATAACATTTAAAATTTGTAAGCTACTGGGTGATAAGTATCTTTCTTAAGAAAATAATATTCTTTTTATTAAGCTAAAGGTGTTAAAATTACTTAAGAGTTCTATTTTAAAGAGGTTATTATGATTATTGTTACAGGTGGCGCAGGTTTTATAGGCAGCAATTTAGTAAAACTCCTTAATGAGCGAGGACATAAAGATATTATCGTGGTCGATGACCTTGAGGATGGAACTAAATTTAAAAATATAGTAGATTTAGATATCTATGATTATATGGATAAAGATGACTTCCTAGAGCGCATTAAAAGCAATGATAATTTTCTTGATTGGGGGAAAATAGAAGGGATATTCCACGAAGGAGCTTGCTCTTCTACTACTGAATGGAATGGTAAGTACATCATGAAAGTTAATTATGAGTACACTAAAGCTTTATTCCATTATTGTATTGCTCGTCAGATTCCATTTATTTATGCCTCATCAGCTGCAACTTACGGTGGTAGAACATCTGATTTTATTGAAGGTAGAGAATATGAATGTCCATTAAATGTATATGGTTATACTAAGTTCTTATTTGATGAGTATATGCGTAAGTTTTTACCAAAGCTGACCTCTCCAGTTATTGGGTTAAAATATTTTAATGTGTATGGTCCTCGTGAAAGCCATAAAGGTTCTATGGCAAGTGTTGCTTTTCATTTAAATAATCAAGTATTACGAGGTGAAAATCCAAAGCTATTTGAAGGTACCGATGGTTATCCTAATGGTGGTCATATGCGTGACTTTGTATATGTGGAAGATGTGTGCAAAGTTAATCTATGGTTTTTAGAGCATAAGGCACCGTCTGGTGTTTATAATTGTGGTACAGGTCGCGCTGAACCATTTTTAAATATTGCTAAAGCTGTATTAGATTATCATAAGAAGGGGCAAATTGAGTTCATTCCATTCCCAGAACATCTAAGGGGAAGATATCAAAGTTTTACTCAAGCTGATCTAACAAAATTGAGGGCAGCAGGGTGCGATGTGCAATTTAAGTCCGTCGCTGAGGGGGTGGCAGAGTATATGAAGTGGTTAAATAAGTGATTCTATTAATTAAAACAAACGATGAAAAATTTGCTAAAGAATCTTGTCAGTTTTTATCTGAGCACGATGTCAAGTGTGATTATGTAAAAGAGGATAAGCGCACCTGTTTGCTTATCCTAATGAATGATGATGATTTGCCAAAAGCTAAGGAGTTATTAAAAGAATTTTATAAAGATGGCGCTGATGTCTATGATATTATCTGTGATGACAAACATATAACCATTATGGATGTTGGTTTTACAGAGATAATTGTGGCATATCCTATGGTCACAATCATAACTTTATTATGTATCATCATCTCCTCTGTTCAAGCCTTTATTCCTCAAGAAGTTTTCGGGTTGTTACATTTTAATGCAGGATTAATTGAGCAAGGGGAAGTTTGGCGTATTTTTACCCCTGCTTTTATGCATGGTGGTTTTTGGCATATCGCCTTTAATCTTGTGATATTTTTTTACTTTGCAAGATTAATTGAACGATATATGGGAGCTACTAGAGTGCTACTGCTTTTTATAGCTGCCACATCTTTAGGTAATATCGCTCAGTACTGGCTTAATGATTTTCAGGGTAACTTTTTAGGGTTATCAGGTGTAGTAAATGCTACTATAGGTTATACCTGGATTCTTAGTAAGGTTAAGGATGGTCCTGAGGGGTTTGTTATTCCTAAAGGTATATTTGCCTTTACCGTATTGTATATAGTTCTTACTATTGTACTTAGTGCTAATACCGCAAATGGTTGTCATGTTGTAGGGCTGTTAGCAGGGTTACTTATAGGATTTGTTGACTATATTGCTTTCACTAAGGGCAAGATAGAGTTTAAAAAGTATGATTAAATAAATTAAGGAGTAGGTAACTACTCCTTAACTTTATCTTTACTGCACCAAATAAGAGGTGAACATTACATTTTTAACTATACGCCTGCCAATAATCTGATCGGTTATTTCTGTAACACTCTTTTTACATGATTCAATGAGCTTAGTTCTACCACTATCTTGAGAAGCTTCAGCATAAGTTGCACTACCTAAGGTAGTTACAATAGCATTTTTAATTAGCGCCTCATGTTCTTCTAAAAGAGGAATGTCTCTTGAGTCGAGTAAAACTATTACTACTTGCGCTTTAATGTAGTTTAATTTATTACCTGTGCTTGAAAGATTAGTTATAAACGGATCTTTTATCTCATAGTAACCTGTAACTGCTACTGCCTGTGCAACTTGTTCCTGCGATTCTTCAGAAGTTGCCTCTTCACTAGCAAGGGCAATAGAGGGCAGAATAAAAAATGGTAGAACAATACAGGAGTTACGTAAAAAACTTAATAATGGATTTCTCATTTTATTTCCTCGGTATCACCAATACTTTTTAATATAGCCTCAGGTAAAAGAGGACTTACGGCATTAAGTAATTTTAAGAGTTTAGTTTTATTTTTACTAAAGGTCTTAGTTTCTTCATCAATAAACATATATTGATGTTTAATAAATGTTTCGCTCATAACCTTAAAGGTAACTGGATCGTAAAATTCAGGGGAATTATCAGTTATCTCAATTGGTAATTGTTTACTCTTTTGTACGCATAAATCAATAAATTCATTTAAGGTTATTGTGTTATCTTGGGTAGAGTTCATTACTACAAAGCCTACAATATATCTAACAAGATTAGCATGAATACAATTACTTAAGATAATAAAATCTTCACGATCTCTAGTACCAATAGAATAAAGATTATTAACTACCTTTACGTATTCCTCTAGCTGAAAAGCATGTAAATAATCAGCAATTGTTTGGTTAAGTACATCTTCACGCACTGGGCAAAATAACTCATGGCGCAAAAAATAAAATACATTACGAGTATGTGTCACAATATCCTCAAAACTAATTTTATTATGCACTATGATGATAGTAGCAATTAGTGCTGGTAGCGCAAAGAAGTGTAAAATATTATTCCTAAAATATGCTAAATAAATAACTTGCTTAATGGAAGGATTAGCATATTCTTGGTTATCGATTTTTTCGATATTAAAAGGTTTAAGTTCTAAGGCTTGTTTTAATAGTAAATTACCAGGTAGGTCAGGAATAGAACCTTGCATACCTACAGGAGTACTTTTTAAGATAAAAATATAAAAGTTAAGTAATCTTGCTAGGTGATTAAGATTTAATTTATGATTAAAACTTGATAATAAGGCAAGAGCACAAAGGTTTAATCCATTAAGAGATGCTGCGCTATTTAAACGTTTAACAATTTCGTCAGAAAGCATATTTACTGTTTTAAAAAGCCATTGAGGTTTAGCAGTGCCTGTTGGGTCAATATCATCACGCCAATTAGGAACACAATCACGTAAGAAGGTAGGTAAGCTAATAGGTTCAGCAAAACCAACATAACCACGACCGTAATATTTAAAACGTTTAAAAATATTAAATAATTGCCAAGCGTTTTCTTTTTCTTTTTTACCTCCTTTTAGTTCATTCATATAAGAACTAACTTCCATAACTTTTTCATAGCCAAGATATACAGGCACAAAAGAAATTGGACGATCAATTCCTCGCAGCTGTGTTTGTACTGCCATAGCTACAATACCTGTTCTTGGAGGAAGAGTGCGTCCTGTTCGCGATCTACCACCTTCAATATAGAACTCAGTACTATAACCTTTCATAAAGAGAGTTGAGAGGTATTCACGAAAAATTGTAGTATAAAGTAAATCGCCTTTAAATTTTCGGCGCATATAAAAGGCACCACAGCGAGGTAGAAAGTAATTTATCGGGAAGAAATTAAGATTATTACCAGCCGCAATATGTGGTACTACTAGTCCTTCATGAAAGAGCATATACATAAGTAGTAAATAGTCCATATGCGATCTATGACAGGGAATATAGACAATTTCATGACCTGTTCTAATAAGCTCACGAACTCTTTGTGCACCATGAATCTTAATACCTTGATAAAGTTTATTCCAGATTAGATGCAAGATAGTATCAATACATTTTAAGAGGTGATATGAGGTATTACTAACAATCTCATTAAGAATGTTATAAGCTTCTTTTTGTACAAGTTTTTCACTTTTATTACTTTCTTGGGCTTGTTTTTTAATAGCATTAACAATATTAGGAGAATGTAATAATTCGTCAATTAATTTTTTGCGATTAGGTAATTTTGGTCCAATAAATTCTTTTCTACGGCGCTCAAAATGCGCAGAGGCAGCACGAGCAAGAATCTCAACACAAGATTTATTTTGAGGGTGATCAATTAATTTTTTAATAGAAATTGGACCTGAAACAATAGTAAGATTATCAAAACCAAAAAAGAGTAATCTAAAAAACTTGCGAAATGAACTACGAATAACAGGTCTTGAAGGCTCATCTTCGTGTCCTGGATTACGTGACCAGAGAATAGTAACCGGTAATACTTCAATATCAATATTTTCAGAGTGAGCAAGATTTATCCACTGTTTCATCGTTTGTTCATATTCATACCCCTGGTGATTAGTGGAAGAAAAGAACTTCACTTTCTTTAAGAAGGTAACACGTGGAATTGCTTTATTTTCATAGACAAGTTTAGCAAAAGGGTTAGGTAATCTTTTTTTACGTGTAAGTTTTTCTAAGGTTAAAATGTCACTTATAGAATTAGATTCAAGAATATAGACCACAGGTGAATCTGGGTTTAATCCAAGGTCTTTATGTGGATCGACAGGGCGAGCATGGCAACTGGCAAAAATTTTTACCGGCCAATAGCATAAAATTCTTTTTAAAAATAATAACCACATAATTATTTCATTTCCACTTATTTTGCTACGTAACATTATCTATTGTAACAAATATAATAAAAGAGATCGTGATTATTGACCATATCTTAAAATAAATTAAATTAAATGCTGCTTGATAAGAGAATTGATAACGATCTAGCTTTTTATGGTAATATATGATCGATTGGGAATTGGGATTATGAATGATAAAGAATTACCAGAGGTTATGCCTCTTGATAGCAATTATGCAAGATTAGTTAAGTTAGCAACTTTTGCCTCAATAGCAGTAGCTTTTTTATTAATCTTAACTAAGTTCTTAGTGTTAGCCTTAACAGAATCTTCTACCATGTTAGCATCATTAACAGATTCTGTAATGGATTTATTAGCTTCCTTAATTAACTTTATTGCCATAAGATATGCTATGCAACCTGCTGATAGCGATCATCGTTATGGTCATTTTAAAGCTGAAAGTTTAGCAAGTCTTGCGCAATGTACCTTTATTTTAGGTTCTTCCTTGTTTTTAATTATGCATGGAGCTAAAAGCATTATTAACCCAAGTCAATTAGAAAATCTAGATTTTGGTATAATAGTTTCGCTTATTGCATTAGTGGTAACTGCAATTCTTACCTTTTTTCAAGGGTATGTTATTAAAAAAACTAAAAGTAGTATTATAGAGGCTGATAGGTTACATTATTTAAGTGATATTTTCTTTAATGTAGTAGTATTGCTGTCATTAGTATTATCTAATTATGGAATACTCCGTGCTGATGGTATTTTCTCTGTAATCTTAGGTTTATATATAGCTTTTGGTGCTTTACGAATCGGTAAAAGAGCATTAAATGAATTATTAGATAAAGAATTACCACAAGAGCATATTGATGCGATATTAGCGCTAATAATAAGTACCGATGGGGTATTAGGTATTCATGACTTAAGAACTAGAAGTTCAGGTCCAAAAATCTTTATTCAAGGTCATCTTGAGATTTATAAGTTAGCAACTTTAGAAGAAGCTCATCATATTGCTGATAAAGCAGAAGAAACAATATTATCTAAATATCCTAATGCTGACATAACTTTACATATGGAACCAACTAATAAGGAAAATTAACATGATTGTTAATGACATATGGAATAATTTGCGTACTGAAGCCTTAGAAATGAAAGAAAGGGAACCTATTTTAGGAACATTCTTTCTGCAAGCTATTTTAAATCAAAAAAGTTTTGCTCATGCATTGAGTTTTCATTTAGCTAATAGACTTAGTTCCCCTGTTATGCCTGCTATTGTGTTACGTGAAATCTTTATGGAGGCTTTTAATGCCGATAAAGGGATTATTGAATCGGCAGTAATTGATTTGCAGGCATTTGTTGAACGAGACCCGGCTGTTACCTCTTATGTCACTCCGTTATTATATTTAAAGGGGTATCAGGCAATAGAATCATATAGAATTGCCCATCAGTTATGGTTAGAAGGAAGAAGGGAATTAGCTTATTTCATACAAAATCAAATCTCTGTAACTTTTGGGGTAGATATTCATCCTGCTGCTAAAATTGGTAGTGGTATTATGTTTGACCATGCAACAGGGATTGTTATCGGTGAAACTGCTGTTGTTGGTGATAATGTATCAATGCTACATAATGTAACTTTAGGTGGTACAGGTCATGAACAGGGGGATCGTCATCCTAAAATTGGTAGTGGCGTTATGATTGGAGCTGGAGCTAGTATTTTAGGTAATATTACAATTGGTAACGGTGCAAAAATTGGAGCCGGTAGCGTAGTGTTACATAAGGTTGAACCACACACAACAGTTGCAGGAGTTCCTGCAAAGGTAATAGGTGCTTGTAAATGCGCTATGCCATCAGTTGAAATGGATCAACAGTTATAAAAACTTAACGTAATCATATTCAAGATTGTACAATACATATGCTAAGATGTGGAATAGAACTAAACACCTTTTAAGGAGAATTTTATGGTAGTTGATACTTCTAGAATATGCGATGCATACTTTGACCTTGTTGATGTTATGGATCCCATTTTAAAACATTACACTCCAAGTAATAACTTTTTTGGTAAAGTAGTAACAGTTAAATGCTTTGAGCAAAAGGGATTAATCATTGATGTATTACGTGAAGTAGGGGAAGGTAGGGTCTTGGTAATCGATGCAGGTGGATCACTTCGCTCAGCTGTTGTTGATGAAGAAACTGTAGCATTAGCTCAGCAAAATGGTTGGGAGGCAATAGTAGTATATGGAGCAATTAGAGATGTTGCTAGATTACAAAAATATGATATTCCTGTTATGGCCTTAGGTTCTATTCCTGTATTAGCAGAAGATGAGCATGAAGGTGCCATTGAGGTACCAGTGCATTTTGCAGGGGTAAGTATTTACTCAGATGATTATCTTTATGCTGATAGTACAGGTACTTTAATAGCTTCAGAGCAGCTTGATTTAGGTATTTTGGAATAAAAGATAGATAACACTTTGGTGTATAATACTTTATTATGATTTTATATAATAAAATAACTGCATGGTAAAACAAGTATATATTAAAATTTGTTTATTATAATCTTCGCTCTTTCTTGAAAGTTCTTATACTTTGTTTCAAGTAGCTCGATATTATTTCTTAATTGGCGATTTTCTTCTTGTATTTTAGCAAGAGTATCTTTTAAATTGGTAATTTCTTCTTTTAGTGCTGAGTTTTCAGATTGATAACTCTGGCATTTATTGAGCACAACTTGTGTGTTATCAAGAAAGTTTTGTAATTCATCAATCGTCATAACTACTCCTTAATAATTTTTTCAATTGTAATAGAATATTACAACTACGATATGACAAAAATTAAAAAAGGAGAGGTTATTCAAAATAATATTACTATTGAATCTTACAAACCTTAGCAAGTTTGGAGTTAATAATTTCCGCCCGTGAGGCCTGAGCGTCTTTAAGAGTGTTATATGGTCCAATAGAAATGGTATAGACGTAACCGCCACCCATATTTTTTGAAATGATTTTTGATTCCTTTCCTAAAAAAGCTAGTTTAGCTTTTTGGGCTTCAGCTTCTTTTACGGTGCGATAATTTTGGTGTTCGCAAAAAATATACTTTTTCCCTTTTTCAAGTTTAGAGGTAGTAAGTACTTGGGAGTTAGTATTTTTATTAAGTCTTGCTAAACGTCTTTCTTCACGTAATCTTTTTTGCTCAGCAATTTTTCGCTGTTTTTCAGCAAGAGCTTCTTGGGCTTTTTTACGCTTTAGGGCTAATTCTTTACGATATGCCTTTTCTTTGGCTAATTTCTCCGCTTCATAATTACGTGTAACCTTGACACCTGAACCAGAGTCAACCTCTTCATTCTCTAAGATTTCAGCGTAATTATAGGTAGTATTATTAATTTTACTGCGAGGAGTAGTTTCTTTTTTAGGTTTACTTACTTTCTTATGTTCTTCTTTAGCGACTTGAGTATTATCAGTATCAACTTGTGATAAAGTAAATATTGAAAAAGCTCCTGATATTAAGACAAGTATAGCAGCACCGAGCATAAAAAACTCAGTGCTTTTAAAAAAACTTTTTTTAGAAGCTGCAGATTTTTTACTTGTTGATTTTGATCTGCTCGTCGCAGTCCTTGTAGTGCGTCGACGAGTAGTTGTTGGTCGAGGAGGTTGTGTAACCATTACATCCTATCCAATACATTAATACCTAAAAGTGATAAACCCTGTTTTAGCACATCTCTTGTTGCTTTACAGAGAGATAATCTACTTGCCTTGGTGCTACTTTCTACCTCAGGCTTATTGATTGGACAAGCCTCATAAAAGCGCATAAATAAGGTAGCAAGCTCATAAAGGTAAGCACAAAGTAAATGTGGCATTGCCTTTTGGGCAACAGCATTTATCACCTCATTAAATTTTAAGAGCTTTTGCGCTAACTCTTCTTCTTGCTCATTAGTAATTACAATATTGCCAGGCTCGGTATCGGCTTTTCTAAAGATAGCCTGAATTCTGCTATACGCATATTGTAAATATGGAGAGGTATTACCTTCAAAGGTTAGCATATTATCCCAATCAAAAATGTAATCAGTAGTACGATTCTTAGAGAGATCAGCATATTTAACTGCGCCCATAGCAATAGTAGTGATGACATTTTCTTTTTCATCATCAGGGATGTCAGAATTGCGTTCTTCTAATAGTTTACGAGAGCGAGCTTCTGCTTCATTTAATAATTCTTTAAGTTTTACAGTACCACCTGAACGAGTCTTAAATGGTTTACCATCTTTACCAAGCATCATACCAAAAGCCCCATGTTCAAGGGAAACATCTTGAGGAACATAACCTGCTAATCGAGCAATTTCCCATGCCATAAGTAGATGTTCATGTTGGCGAGAATCCGCAAAACAAATCATTCTGTTCATCCCAAAGTGTTCACATCTATACTTGGTACATGCAATATCGGTAGTGGTATAAAGAAAACCACCATCTTTTTTCTGCACAATAACACCACGAGGATTGCCATCTTTATCGGTGAAGCTATTTAAATAAACAACCATAGCTCCATCATCTTTTACAGCTAAGCCTTTATTAGTTAAATCTTCTACTAAAGGTTTAAGCATTGGGTTATAAAGGCTTTCCCCCATGATATCTTTTTCGGTTAAGGAAATATTTAATCTACGGTAAATTTCCTGATTTTGATCCATGGTGATTTTTACTAGTTTTTTCCACATGCTTAAGCAATATTCATCACCACTTTGAAGTTTTACTACATAAAAACGTGCTTTTTCTGCAAACTGAGGATCTTCATCGTAACATACTTTAGCTTCACGATAGAAAGCTTCTAAGTCGCTTAATTCTAAAGCATTAGCATGTTCATTTTCTTTTTTCTCAAGGTAAGCGATAAGCATACCAAACTGAGTACCCCAATCGCCGATGTGGTTAGCTCGAATTACTTTATTACCTAAAAACTCTAAAATACGTACTATAGCATCACCTATTACGGTAGAGCGAATATGATGCACTGCCATTTCTTTAGCAACATTTGGGGAGGAGTAGTCAATTACAATAGTTTGAGGATTGGAAGTAAGTGCTACACCTAAGCGAGGATCATTACATAGTTCATTAATTTGTTTAGCTAAAAAGTCTTTACGTACAAAGAAATTAATGAACCCAGGTCCTGCAATTTCAGTATTGGCAATACGGTCATCTTGTGCAAGTCGTTCAATGATTAAATTAGCAATTTCCTGAGGCTTTTTCTTCATAGGTTTTGCTAAGAGCATAGCTAAATTAGTAGCAAAATCACCATGAGCTTTATCTTTAGTATTTTCAACTATAATTCTAACATTGACCTCATGGTCAAGTAGTCCTTCATTTTTAAATTGGGTAACAATATTGGCTAATTCTTCTTGAATACTTGCTTTCATAATGCTCATTTTCCTAGATAAATTTTGTTGAATTTTACCTTGTTAGATAAAATTTTTCCACTAGTAAAGTGATTTTTATCATCTTTAACTTAAAAGTAATCAATAGCAGTCAGCTTCTTTAGTAAAAAAGGAAGCACGTTATACTCTGGCTTAAAAAATTTAAGAGTATCGGTTCCTACGGCTGGTAATTTATGCTGATAAGCTAATTTTTCAAGATAAGTTATCCCAACTATGCTTTCAAAAGAGGATGATAGTATAACGTTAGAAGGAGTGGTAATTAACCCTTTAATGGTGGGTTTATGGATTATAGCATAAGGTTTTGTGACCTTTTTAGATTTTGTAAAAGTTGTTGGTTTTAATTCATCAATGGCAATGGCAACATCAAGGTTTATGGCATCAGCAAAATTATCACAAGGATCCTCAAAGTAAAGTAAATTTCTACAAGCTTTACTATAAACTTTGGCATCTTTATAAGATAAAGTCCTATTAGCATCAAGGATTAGGGTTAAATTAGGATTTAAGGAAAGTTTAGTAAGTAAGTTTAGTTCCTCATTTATATCATATAACCCAACTTTTATTTTATAAGTCCCATGAGCACTAGAGATTTTTTGGTAAACCTCCAAAGGAGAGCCTAAAACAAATTTATACGGTGTTAAACGTTTTTGGCAAGTTATGATATTAGTTAATTGGTAGTATCCAAAAGATAGTGCTGGGGAAATTTTACATAACTTTTGGGCGGTAATACTATCAAACTCGGAAAGTTTACCTTCCACTAATTTAGTAAATAAAGGCAATAACTTAATAATATCAGCAATAGATTCTAATGAAAAATTAGGCAGTGGAGAAATATCTGCGAAAGTATCTTTACTTTCACAGATTAGACCTCTTTTTACACTTAAAATCCCTCCTTTAAGCTTAATAGGCTTAATTAAGGGAATTTCATATTGATATAATTTAAGCATTATCTGTAAAAAGACTTAAGGATTACGTGGGAATTTTGAGAAATCAGGTTTTCTTTTCTCTAAAAATGCATTACGTCCTTCTTGACCTTCTTTGGTCATATAAAAGAGCATTGTGGCATTGCCTGCAAGTTCTTGCAGACCTGTTTGCCCATCGCAATCAGCATTAAGAGCTGATTTTAAACATCTTAAGGCAATAGGGCTTTGGCAGAGCATTTCACGGCACCAAGCAACAGTTTCTTTTTCAAGATCCTTTAATGGAACAACTGTATTTACCAGGCCCATATCTAAAGCTTCCTGGGCATTGTATTGACGGCATAAGAACCAAATTTCCCTTGCTTTCTTTTGCCCTACAATTCTGGCCATATATGAGGCTCCAAATCCACCATCAAAAGATCCTACTTTTGGACCTGTTTGACCAAAGATAGCATTATCAGCACAAATTGTTAAGTCGCACACTAGATGAAGAACATGTCCTCCTCCAATAGCATAACCTGCAACCATAGCAACTACTGGCTTTGGGCAAGTACGAATTTGACGCTGTAAATCTAAAACATTAAGGTGATGCACACCACTATCATCTTTATACCCTCCATAATCACCTCGAATTTTTTGGTCACCTCCTGAGCAAAATGCTAAATCACCAGCTCCAGTAAAGATGATAACCCCGATATTTGCATCAAAACGAGCATCACTAAGAGCCTGCTCCATTTCAATTACTGTTTGTGGTCGAAAAGCATTGCGAACCTGAGGGCGATTGATAGTGATTTTAGCGATGCCATCAGCTGATTTATGATAAAGAATATCAGTAAAATTCTTAGAATGATCATGCCAAATTACTGGCTTATATAAGGTTGGATCGTTCTTTTTCATGTAGGCTCCATTAAGTTTATGCGATAAATTTTGATATTATATTACATATATCACTTGAATTTGTAAGATGACAATTATGAGAGGCTCCTGCAATTTCTTGTACGCTGATTTGTGGATTATGGTAAGAGGTAATTTTTGTAGCAATTTTCTTAAATTTTTCATCTTCGCTACCATAAAGATATAAAGTAGGGATAGTTATTTTTTTAAGTCCTTCACCTAAAAAAGGCATTTTTGCTAGGGAGAGATTTTCTAATACTTGGGCAATGCGTTTTGGATTATTTTTAGAACGCTTTTTAATTAACAGTTCTTTATCTTCATCACTTAATTTATTAAAAATAGGTTGGTTATACCAATCTTTTAATACTTTGGTAATATCTTCTTCTTTAAAGCGCTTACTCCATAAGAGATCTTGAGCTAAACGTTCTTTTTTTTGTAAAGCATCAGCTAAACCGATATTTACGCTTTCGAGAATAAGTGTTTGAGGCTTCTTTTTAGTGTTAAGAGCATAATTGAGCGCAATTCTGCCCCCCAGTGAGTAGCCATAAAGAATATAATCTTTTACTTTTAGTCCTGCAAGTTCTTCAGTCAGCCAATCATTAGCAGTAGTAAAGTCTACATTGGCATCAGAACAACCATGTCCAGGTAGGGTAATCATGTCAGTTTTAAATGGTAATCTAAAGGCAAGCGACATAAAATCTTGTGGTGTTCCTAAAAATCCATGTAAAAATACAATATGCATATAAGTACTTTCCTTAAAAAATCTCAATAGGATCAACATCGATTACTTGATGAAAATCAGAGGTCCCAACTTTAATATTAGGAATTTCCTTTTCCAGTATTTCTAATACCTGATGTAAGATTTTACGTTCTGAACTTTCAACTAATAAAATCATGTGAAATCTTTTTTGCCTGCGCTCAACAGTAGAAGTGTAAGGCAAGGTAAAGCTAAAATAGCTAATTTTTTGCTGAATTTTTTCTAAAATATTATAAATATTATTTAAAAAATTCTGCACTGTTTCTCTTTTATAAGCATCTGCTCTAATTAGTGCCTGATAAGAAAAAGGTGGTAAGAAATTCATTTTTCTTTGAGTTAAATTTGCTTGGGCAAAATAATTATAATCATGTTTTAGCAGTAACTTAAGTAGCGGATGATCGATATTATGGGTTTGTAGTATCGTCTTACCTTGAAGTTCTGCTCTACCTGCACGCCCTGATACTTGCGTTATAAGCTGCGCTAGTTTTTCAGGGGCTCTATAATCATTGGAATAGAGATAAGAATCAATATTAAGAATACCTACTAAAGTTACTAAGGGAAAGTGATGTCCTTTAGCTAACATTTGTGTTCCTACTAAGATTTGGTATTTATTATTGTTGATATCTTCTATAAACTTTTCAAGTTCCCCTTTACGAGCTGTAGAATCGCGATCGATTCTAGCTAAATGAGCCTCAGGAAATAGCATTGCCAATTGTTCAATAACATTTTCAGTTCCTACACCTTCTGGCACAATATTATGCCCATGACAGTTTGGGCAAGTTTTAGGTAGTGGATATTGTCGTTCGCAGTGGTGGCAAATGAGCGTCTTAGTTTCTTTGTGATAGCAAAGATTAGCATCACAGTCTTGACATTTAAAAACATAGCCACAATCATGACAAATTTGAGCTGGTGCATAGCCTCGTCTATTTAGAAATAATAAAACTTGTTCTCCTTTAGCTAAAGTATTTTGTATTTCAGTAAGTAATTTTTGGGAAAAAATATCATCTTTGTGAGTTTTACGCATATCAACAACATAGCTAGTTACATTGGCCGCATTACCAGCTCGCACTGGAAGAATAAGCTGATGATATTTACCTTTTAATACATTGGCTAAACTTTCAAATGACGGAGTAGCAGATCCTAAAATAATTGGGATATTATTGATATGAGCGCGCATTACTGCACAATCTCGAGCATGATAGATTACTCCTTGTGTTTGGCGATAAGATTGATCGTGTTCTTCATCAACTACAATAAGTCCAAGATTATTAAAGTTTGCAAAAAGAGCGCTACGAGTACCTATTAAAATAGCTGCTTTATTATCACGTAATTTTATAAATGATGATAATTTTTCATCATCACGTAAGGAAGAATGGATACAGACAATAGGAACTTTAAATCGTTCATAAAAGCGAGTTATTGTTTGAGGTGTTAAATTTATTTCAGGAATTAACACCATTACTTGCTTACCTTGAGCCAGTGTTTTAGCAATAAGCTGTAGGTAAATTTCAGTTTTTCCAGAACCTGTAACTCCGTTGATTAAAAACACCTTAAAACCTGATTGTGCCTCTTTGGTAATATAATCAATAGCTTGTTTTTGTGCCTCATTAGGGGGTAATTCTTTACCTATAAAATCTTGCACCAGCCAGTTATTATTGCTAGAGTCATAATCTTTTAATGGCGCAATATACCCTTTATTAGCTAAGGACTTTAAGGTGGTAGATAAAATACCAAGTTCTTTAAATTCTTGGGTGCTTAAGGTTCTTCCTTCAAGGAACTCTAGTGCCTTAAGTGCTTTTTCAGATAGCTTGTCTTTTGAGGAGACTTTATCTTTAGCTGTTTTAGTCCAATAGCTAATAAGTGGAACTGGAGTTTGGGTATCTTTGCGTAATAAGATAGGAAGGGCTGTATAAAATACCTCACCAATAGGCTGATGGTAATATGTAGCTATCCATAAAAGAAGCTTTATGATATCACCTGAGAATATAGCTGTTTTATCTAAAAAAGAGATAACTTCTTTAATTTTTATATTTTGAGATTCAAGCTCTCTAGGTAGTTCATTAGATTCATTTACTACTATGGCAATCACATTGCGATGATGAAAATTCACTAAAACTCTAAACCCTACAAGAGTAAGCTCCTGCTTAGCTAAAGGGCATTTATTATCTGTTACCTTATAAAGGAAAGTTTTATGCAAAGGTGAGTTTATTGCAACTTGGATATAGGACATAATAGAAACCAGCTAAATCAATATGGTTAATACTATAATATATTAAGGCAATTTATTTAAATAATTTTTTAATAATTACTTGCTAAATAAAAAATATTAATTATAATAAGCGTCTATTATTTCACCAAAGACTTTAAAAATTTGTTAAGTCGCAAAGCTTTGGTTTTGTTTTTTTTCATTGTGTGGTGTTGGGCGCTAACAGTGGTTCAATGGCGACACAATATTTTGTTGAGGTTTTCCATGAAAAAAGATATACACCCAGCCTATGAAACTATCACAGTAAAGTGTTCATGTGGCAACACTTTCCAGACTCGTTCAACTTTATGTCATGACATTACAGTCGATGTATGCTCTGCATGTCATCCGTTCTACACTGGTAAGCAGAAGATTGTTGATACTGGTGGACGTGTTGAACGTTTCAACAAGCGTTTTGGTGCAATTTCTTCTAAGAAGTAATTTGCTAAGAACAAATCCCCCACCTTATGGTGGGGTTTTTGTTGTCTAACCACAAACCATAAAAACAAACTAAAAACTACAAAACACTAACCTCAAAATAATAAATAATTGTCATAAGCATTACCATTTATCTTCTTAGGTTCAATCCTTTCATTGTAAAAACTGCTCATTTAACCATAAAATCAAAGCCTTAAAGTTATTCGTTCTATGCTTTATAAGTAAGGTTTACTCTAAAAGTTTTTACAGTAATTAAAAACATTATTGTTTTACATAGATTTTTTTGTACAAAAAAAGTTTTACAGCCTATAATTAAAGGATAGAGTAGTAAATTTAAGATATAATATCCAATAGGTTCTTTTGCCTTATAAATTTTTGTAGTGTTTTTTAATAAGTTTTTTTAGTATTTATTGATTTTTTTAAAAAGCTCACTACTAAAATTTTAATTCTGCATTATTCTATAAAATTATGTGGTACTTTTAGCTGTATTTAAAGTAACTGCAAATGTATTAACAGTAGGTTGCATTAAAACCATACAAATTAAAAAAAGTCGTAGAGATATTTTTGGAGATTGCCTTATGGCTGATATTAAGTTGCATAATGATGCGTTGTATTATCACGCACATCCAATACCTGGGAAAATTTCAATTGAAATTACCAAACCAGCTGAAACCGCCCATGATTTAACTTTAGCATATAGTCCTGGTGTTGCTGAGCCGGTTCGTGAAATTGCTGCCTCTCCAGAAACCGCTTATGATTATACTATTAAGGGAAATCTTGTAGCAGTTATATCTAATGGTACTGCAATTTTAGGTTTAGGTAATTTAGGTCCTTTAGCGTCTAAGCCAGTAATGGAGGGTAAAGCTCTATTATTTAAGAGATTTGCTAATGTAAATGCAATTGATATTGAAGTTAAACATAAAGATATTGATGATTTTGTCAATACCGTTGCTAATATCGCTGATACTTTTGGTGGTATAAATCTAGAAGATATCAAAGCTCCTGAATGTTTTGAGATTGAAAGACGTTTAAAGGCAATTTGTGATATTCCTGTATTCCATGATGACCAGCATGGTACTGCAATTGTAACTACTGCTGGTATTCTTAACGCTTTACAAATTCAAGGAAAGAAGATTGAAGATTGTAAAGTAGTGTGCTTAGGTGCAGGTGCTGCTGGTGTAGCATGTTCAGATTTACTTTTAGCATGTGGCGCTAAGAGAGAAAACTTCTACATGCTAGATCGTCATGGTGTAGTATGTTCAGCACGTACTGACCTTAACGGTGAAAAACCAAGATTTGTTAATGATAGTGGTATTAGAACACTTGATGAAGCTATTAAAGATGCTGATGTATTCTTAGGGGTATCAGGATCTAACTTGGTTAATGAAGAACAAGTTAAGAGTATGGCTCCAAAGGCAGTAATTTTTGCATGTTCAAATCCTGATCCTGAAGTAGCTCCAGATGTTGTTAAGAGAGTTCGTCCAGATATTATTATGGGTACTGGTCGTTCAGATTATCCAAACCAAATCAATAACGTAATTTGCTTCCCATTCCTCTTTAGAGGTGCTTTAGATGTTCGTGCTAAAGAAATCAATCTTGAGATGAAGAAAGCTGCTATGAATGCTATTAGATTATTAGCTCAAGAGCCAGTTCCTCAGGAAGTGGTTGTAGCATCAAGTGCTGATCATCTTGAATTTGGTAAGGATTATATTATGCCAAAAGCAATGGACCATAGATTATTCTTCTGGGTATCTAAGGCAGTAGCGCAAGCAGCTGTTGATTCAGGGGTTGCTCGTAAGCCAATGCCAAGTCATTACTTAGAAGATGAAAAGTAAGCAAGTAAACAATAATTACATTTCTTGTTAGAAAAAAGGATCATGCTAAAAACATGATCCTTTTTGTGCTTTATTTTTATGAACTAAAACCCTATTATTTCTTAGTTAAGATACAACCTGTTTCCACATGTCCTGTATAAGGGAATTGATCAAAGAAAGCTAACTTTACTAAAGAATGAGTTTGCAAAAGTTCTTTTAAGTTAGTAGCTAAGGAATCAATACCACAGGAAATGTAGATAATATTATCAAATCTTGCAATAAGTTTTAAGGTATCAGGATCTAATCCCGCACGAGGTGGATCAACTAATACCGCTTTAATATCATAGGCATCTAAATTAACATTAGCATGTTTTAAGCGTTTAAATTCACGTTCTTTATTGATAGCTTGAGTAAATTCTTCAGCACTAAGGCGAATAATTTTAGTGTTAGTTATATGATTATTGCGTAAATTTATTTGTGCAGACTCTACTGAGGTGGCTGAAATTTCAGTAGCAAGAACTTGTCTGAAGTTTTGGGAGAGGGGGATAGAGAAATTGCCATTACCACAGTAGAGTTCTAATAAATCTCCTCCAAACTCTTTGGAGTTTTCACATGCCCAATTAAGCATATTAGTATTGGTGTAGTAGTTTGGCTGGGTAAAACTATTCTCTACATGCATCATTTTATAAGAACGATTATTAACATTAAATTGTTCGTAGACATAATCTTTGGCAAGAACTACTTTTTGGTTTTTAGCCCGTCCTATAATCCCAAAATTAAGTTCTGGATGAAGTTTATGTAATTCGTCTTGTAATTCTAAGGCATCTTTTTCCCAAGTACTGTCTAGCTTTTTATGATAGATAAGAGTGATTAGCACCTCCCCAATAGTAGATACTAAAAACTCAGTTGCAAATAACTTATGAATAACTCTTAAATAATTAGGTAATAACGATTTTAGAGCATTCATAGAGGTGCTAATAAAGGGATGACCATCAGCAAAGAACTCTATTGGCTGAGCTGATTTTTGTTTAGTAATAGGGTCTTCTAAAGTCATGGTAAAAGCAGGTTTTTTATTAATCATTTTAAAAATAAACTCAGCTCTAACACGAAATCCTGTGGAGGGGGAGCAAAACATGGTAGGATTTGGTAAATCATCAGTTGCCTGTGATAACGTCTTTAGAGAGGTTTTTAAGAGCTCTGCATTGTAGGAATTATAGTAAACAGGTGCTCTAGTAGTGTCAATAATCATAAATCTTCCTATCTTGTCAATTAAGAGATTGATGCTAAGTAAAGATTAGCTTAATAAGAGTATTGATGCAACATTTACTATCAAGAAAAAAGTAATTATAATACCTGCGTTTTAAGGTGCCATAGGCTTAATAAGGAAACTAGTGAGATTCTAGTACTGACGCGCAGCGGTATAGTAGGTCTTTCTACTTGTGATAACACTAAATGATAAATTTGGGAAGTTAAGTAGATATCAAGCTCTAAGTCCGAAGACTTGCCTTAAAGGTGAATAACATTGATCTCGCGAATTGGATTAACAATGAAAAAATTAAGTATTTTTGTTATGGCATCTTTCTTGCCATGGGTATCTTTTGCGCAAGAAGATACCGAGGTAGTAATTTCAGCTACTCGTCTTCCTCAATCAGCAGTTTCAGAATTAGCTAGTGTAGAGATTGTTACTAAGCAACAATTAGAATTACATAATGCTAAAACTTTAAAAGATGCTTTAGAGTTATTACCAGGTATTCAGTTTATTAGTAACGGAGGACGAGGCCAAAGTGCTAACTTTTATGTTAGAGGTTCTAAGGCAGAACATGTTTTAGTGTTGCTTGATGGGCAAGTTTTAAACTCTGCAGGTATTGCTGCAGTAACCCCAAATAGTATTCCTGCAAATGTAATTGAAAAGGTTGAATTTATCCGTGGGCAAAAAGCAACTTTATACGGTGCTAATGCCATGGTTGGGGTAATAAATATTATTACTAAACCTGAGTATAAGAAGCAACAAAGTTTATCTTATACTTATTCAACTTATAACACTCATGATTTAAATTTTAAGAATATCTTTACCATTACTGATACTGATGTGTTAAAAGTTTCAGGGGGAATAGCATCTTCTGATGGTTATAATGTTAGACCTCAAGCTGGGTTAAATGATGGTGATGAGCATGGTTTTAAGAATAGAAACTTTAATATTCAATACGCTCATTACTTTGCTAACGATTTAGAGCTTTGGGGTAGTTATAATTATATCTATACCAGAGGTGATTACGATAATTCTTATTATGATTACTTTATTGGCAGTCCAATTCATGAAATGGATCGTAATGAGGTTGAAAGAAATCTTTTTGCCTTAGGACTTCAGTATATTACTGATACTTATAGCTTTAATATTTCAGGTATGTATTCAAGAAATAATGACTATAATTATCCAAAGTTAGCTGAGAAGTTAGGTCCAAGCTCAAGTGCGCTTAAAGTTGATGCTTTTACCTTTAATGCTATCAACAAGCTAAACTTCTTTAAATATTTTGAGGTAAGTTTTGGGGTAGATTTTGATAATAATATCTTAGATAGTAGCTCTAATTCTTATGGTTCTACTTTTGGTAATGATGATGTTTCTATTGTTAATCGAGGTGCATTTATTGGATTAAATGTGGAAAATGATTTACTGATTGGTGATGTTTCATTTAGAGTAGATGATAACTCAGTTTATGGTACTAGAGGTTCATATTCTGTTGGGGCAGGTATTAAGCCTATAAAGGATCATCTATTAAGTGTTCGTTATGGTACATCATTTAGATCGCCTACAATGTCAGAGCTTTATTATCCATATTATGGCAATAAAAATCTTAGCGAAGAAGAGGCTGAAGGACTAGAAATTTCTTTTAAAGGTCATGTGGATAATTTTAGATATTACTTAAATGGTTATTATAACGAGTATGAAGATTTAATCTCTTATGATTACAGTAAAGGATATGTAAATATTTCCAAGGCTGAAATTAAGGGAATAGAATTAGGCTTAGGATATTCATTTGATTATCTACAAGCCACTCTTTCAGCTGATTTATTAGATCCAAAGAATAAAGATAATAACGAGGTTATTACATATCGCTCTAAACAAAATTATAAAGCCCAGTTAAGTGGTCAATATCAGAGATTTGATTATGCGCTTTTATATACCTTTAATTCTAAACGTTATACAAGTAGTGAGCCTTTAGGATCATACGGTGTGTTGAATATTGGTGCTGGTGTTACTTTAGCTGATAGAGTGCGCTTTATGGTTAAAGTTGATAATTTATTTGATAAAGAATATGAGAATATGGCTGGTTACAAGACTGGTGGTCGAATCGTTTACGGTGGTATCGAGTTAAAGAACTTCTGGTAATTACCTTTAAATATCATTGAAAAAAAGAACCCATAAACATTATAATTGCAACAATTAAGGAAATTGTATGACAGCAAGTTTTAAGGTTCTTTTTTTTGATTCTGGGATGGGTGGGCTTTCAGTATACCGTGAGGTAATGAATGTAAGCGCTCATTATATTTCTCCTATTTACTTATTTGATAACGCCTTTTGTCCTTTTGGCAATAAACCAGATGAGTTTGTGTGTGAACGCGTAACTAATCTAATGAAGTTTGTCGCAGAAACTTTATCCCCTGATTTAATTGTTATTGCTTGTAATACTGCAAGTACTGTTGCCTTAGAGGCTGTACGCAAAGCTATTAAGATACCAGTAGTTGGAGTAGTACCTGCAATAAAACCTGCCGCTAAATTAACGCTAAATAAAACTATTGCCTTACTTGCAACCCCTGCCACCATTGGTCGAGAATATACTAAAAAACTAATTGAGGATTTTGCGCAAGGGGTAGATGTGTTAAAGATTGGCTCAACTGAGCTTGTAGAACTTGCAGAACAAAAAATAAGAGGGGAAAGTATTGATAGGCAAGTGGTAGTAAATGTGGTAAAACCATGGCTTGAATTAAGTAAAAAGCCTGATGTAATCGTACTTGGTTGTACTCATTTTCCACTTATTAGAGAAGAGATTGAAGCGCTATTTCCTAATTCTTTATTAGTTGATTCAGGAGCTGCCATTGCAAGAAGAGTTAAAACGCTCTTAGCTAATATGACCTCAAATAAAGAAGAGCATCAGATGCCTATTTGTTATTGCACCAAGCTCTCAGAAGTACCAGTAGCACTAATTTCTGCGTTAAAAAATCGTGGGTTTAGTGATGTCATAGAATTAACAAAAGCCTAATGCCTAATTAGGCATCGGCCTTTTGTTAATAAAGGAATTTTTTAAACTATTCTTTTATAGTTTCAGGTTCATTATTAGCTAATGCTTCCTCGTTTTCAGCTCGTTCATTAGCTATTTTTACCACGATTTCTCTCCCTCCAAGTTCTGAGCCATTAAGAGTCTTGATAGCCTTAAGACCAGCATCTTTGGAGATTTTAATAAAAGCTACCCCTTTATGTAACCTTGAATTTGGGTTTCGAAGTAAATGAATAAAATAAATCTTTCCCCCAAAAGGAGCCATAGTATTTCTTAATTTATTAGCATTAAAACGGTAAGGAATATTTCCAACATAAAGAGTAACTGTATCTTCAAGTTCTTCAGTAGAATCATGAACCTCCAGAGGAGCGTTACTACCTGTTTTACTTTTTAAAGTATGCATGTTATCAGATAAGTTGTCTTTTTTAGGTTCGACTTTAAGAGTGTTGTGAGAAGCACCTTTTGTAGCTTCTTTAATATTAGCAACTTTAGCACTTCTTGCTTTAGTAGGTGGGTTTTCGGAGATGGCCTGATTAACTTTTTCAGAAAGCTTGCGTTTTTGTTCCTGCAAAGCAAAACCGGCATCCGGATTAATATCAGGTCGAGCAAGTTCTTTAGTGGTAACTACTTTTCCAGAAAGGAAAAATGGTAGAGGTGAAACTATCCCAACAAAAATTATATAAATAGTAGTGAAAATTTTTAAGGTTAAGGGTTCAAAGAAAGTTGAAGACTTTAAGATTACTGCATAAAGAAGTGCTAAAAAGACTGTAATGCATACAGAGATAAGATAATTAAATTTATAAGAAGGCATACGAAATCCTATAATTAAAACAAAACAATATTGTAATAAGGCAAATAAAACATAAATGAAACATAAAGCTACAACTTATATTATGATTATAAAAGTTGTTAGATAAATTGAGCAAAGTAGCAAATTGCATAGCTTGTGTAAGGAAAGTAAAAAATTATAAAAAGTAAGAAAAATTTAAAATAAGTTAATAATGTGACGAAGATTAAAAATAAGAGGGGGTAAGATGGTAAAATATTGATTTAAGTCAAACTAAGGTTTAAAAAACGAACAAAACAAAGATTTTTTAAAAAAAAATAAAGATTTTAGTAAAAAAAGGTTGACGAAAAAAATA
>CALXYT010000008.1 GCA_944393045.1 uncultured Succinivibrionaceae bacterium
TTAAATTATATCTCAGGAGTTTTTACGACATTTTTAACCATATCTAATTTACAGAGTTTTCTTCACACGCCCCAAAAGTAGGCTAGATTTGTTGATACTAGAAACCCCCGCATTTATGCGTGGGGAGTATGTCATTAGCCGGTTTTATGTTAGCTAGTTATTTTTTAGCATCTTTATTATTGTTTGGCTTGTCTAAAAGGCGACCTAAGTTCTTTAAGACCTCCATAACAATTGCTCTATCAATTTTATCTTGCGCTAAATCCCTGTAATGACGGTCTTTATATAAAATATCACCATAACCTCTAATAAGGGCAATTTGGTTTTTAGTAATAATAGCATTTTCAAGATAACTACCACTTAAAAAGTAAACAGGCTCTTTCATAGAAAATAATGATCTTCCAAAAGAATAATCCTGAGGATCATTAGTGCAGTTAAAATAATCCTTAATGATTGTTGGTGCTATATCGTAATGAGTAGATAACTCATTACTTACAGCACTCCTTTGTGGCCACTTTATTATTAAAGGCACCTTTATCTGATAATCGGTAAAGTTACTATTATGTCCCCAAAATCCAAGTTTATTATCATTAAATTCCTCACCATGATCGGCAGTAAAAATAATAATAGAATTATCCCAAAGACCATTATCTTTAAGCTTTTGCACTAAAGAGCCAATCTTTTTATCAATTACATAGCTTATATTGCGGTAAAGATTAAAAAAGTCTTTACCATCATAATCTTTATTAAGCTTTAAGTACTCAGCACGATGTAATTTATTAGTAAATGGTAAAGAAAGTTTAGCATCTTCTTCAGTAATCATTTGGCTATGGAGCTGATCAAAAAAGATAAATGAAAAAAAGGGGCGCTTTTTATCATGAAGATCTAAATACTTATAAAAATCATTAAGTGCATCATTATCACGCTCACTTGCGTTATTACCTTTAGAAGAAAGGCGTAAATCTTTAATATTTACAAAGATATTCTGATAAAACTCAGGTTTGGTTAAATTAGCACTGGCAAAAGCTTTGATATCGTAATTATATTTACTTAATACCTCAAATAATGCAGGTCTAATACCTGAGGTTATGGTATGATTCCAGTAAAAAGAAGGAATGCCATAGAAAAATGAAAACACCCCACTACGAGTAGCATTACCACCAGAGTAGTGATTAGTGTAATAAATATTCTCCTTGGCAAGTTGAGCTAAATTTGGGGTAACCTTCTCATTTACTACATCAAAACGTAAGGAATCAATCATTACTACAATGATATTGGCTGGAGTTTCCTTTAAAGAGAGTGGGCAATTTAGTGGCTTTTGCGGATAGTAAAAAGTTTTTTTATTACTTAATTTTACTCTATCATTTACTGCTAATTGCTTAACTCCAAGTTTTCTTAAAAAAGAACTCATCGTAAGAGGTTTATAAAAAATAACTTTATATGCTTCCTGGGTTATATAGTTGGAACCTCGATAAAAATCTACGGCATAAATAAGGTTACTTGCTAAAAATATTACTAAGGTTAAGGTAATGGCAAGAACTTTTAATAATCTTACTTTTGATAAGATTACCGACCCAAAATACACCGCAACTACGCCCAGTATTAACATGCGTAGTGCCATTCTAGTTATTAAAAGCCAGTCATCACTACTAAAGGCAATAACCTCACCATTCGCATTTAAGAATAAATCTAGCATTGCAAGATTTATATGAAAATTATAAAGCTCAAATACCTTTAAATCGGCATAAAGCAAAATCATAATAAAAATTGCAATAACCCCTCCAAATAACAAGGAGAATCTTTTATATTTAGTAAATTTTAAGAAAGGATAAACTAAAAGCATATATACTAAAAAAGTATAAAGCGCAGTGTTCGCAAAAAATGTCCCCAAAAAATAAGCCTTCTGGTAAAAATTACCCTCCTCCCCTAAAAATCCTAAAGAGGCGAAGGTAGCAAGAATTGCTAAACAAAAAGTAATACCAAGGATAATATTAAATGGTTTGGTGTAATCTACCCTTAATCTTGTAAGATTTAACACAAAAAAAGCCCTCCTTAAAACATGCCAAAATTCTTAAAAAGAATCCTATATTATACCATATTTTACCACTCCCCCTTAAGGAGCGAGCAATAAAAAAAGACCTAAGCTTGCGCCAAGATCTTTAATATATTATTTAATATTTTATTAAGGATTATTAATTTTCACTTAACTTTAGTGAAAAACTCCACAATTGCACGTTATAGAGAATTTAAAGAACCTAATTCCTTAAATGCTTCCTGTAAACGAGCAATCATAGATTCTTGTCCCTTACGTAACCAGGTACGCGGATCGTAATACTTCTTGTTAGGAGCATCAGCACCTTCTGGGTTACCTAACTGACCCTGTAAGTAAGCTTCCTTAGCCTTGTAGTACTGTAATACGCCGTTCCAGGTAGCCCACTGAGTATCGGTATCGATGTTCATCTTAACTACACCGTAGCTAACTGCATCACGAATATCCTGAGCTTCAGAACCTGAACCACCGTGGAATACGAAGTTTAATGGCTTAGAACCATCAGCTAAACCAAGCTTCTTAGCTACGTAGATCTGCGAATCACGAAGAATTGTTGGCTTAAGCTTTACATTACCTGGCTTGTAAACGCCGTGTACGTTACCAAATGAAGCAGCGATTGTGAAGTTAGGGCTGATCTTGATTAAACGTTCATAAGCGTAAGCAACATCTTCTGGCTGAGTATAAAGTGCTGATTCATCCTTATCGCTGTTATCAACCCCATCTTCTTCACCGCCGGTGCAACCTAATTCAAGTTCAAGAGTCATATCGATCTTAGCCATACGTTCTAAGTACTTGCAGCAAAGATCTACGTTTTCAACTAATGATTCTTCTGAAAGGTCGATCATGTGAGATGAGAATAGAGGTACGCCGTGTTCAGCATAGTACTTTTCACCAGCGTCTAATAAACCATCAATCCAAGGAAGGAGCTTCTTAGCGCAGTGGTCAGTGTGCATAATTACAGGCACACCGTAAGCTTCTGCTACATTACGAGCATGTAAAGCTGCAGAAATTGAACCTAAAACTTGAGCCTTCTGATCTTCAAGCTTAAGACCCTTACCAGCAAAGAACTGAGCACCACCATTTGAAACCTGAACGATAACTGGAGCATTAGCAACCTTAGCAGCTTCAATTACAGCATTAATTGAATCTGTGCCGATGCAGTTAACGGCAGGAATAGCAAAACCATTTTCCTTAGCTACTTCAAAAACCTTATTTAAGTCTTTACCAGCAATAACGCCTGGCTTTACTACATCTAAAACTTTAGTCATGTTAAAATCCTAAACAAATTAGTTTTAAAAAATTGCGAAGGAGAAGGCCACAGCCTACTCCTTCATGATAAAATTACTCAGCTGCGCGCTTTTCAAGAATTTCTACTGCTGGAAGCTTCTTGCCTTCAACGAATTCAAGGAATGCACCACCACCAGTTGAAATGTAAGAAACCTTGTCAGTAATACCAAACTTCTGAATAGCGTTAATAGTATCACCACCACCAGCGATAGAGAATGCAGGGCTTTCAGCAATAGCCTTAGCCATAACTTCAGTACCCTTAGAGAACTGATCAAATTCAAATACGCCTACCGGGCCATTCCAAAGGATGGTCTTAGCATTCATGATGATTTCAGCAAGCTTCTTAGAACTTTCAGGACCGAAGTCAAAAATCATATCATCATCAGCAACTTCTGAAACTTTCTTAACAGTAGCCTGAGCGTTAGCATCAAATTCCTTACCGCAAACTACATCAACAACTTCAGGGATTGAAGTTGCAGATGCAATCTTCTTAGCTTCATCAATAAGATCTTGTTCGTAAAGTGACTTACCAACATTGTGACCCTGAGCAGCGATAAAGGTGTTAGCAATACCACCACCAACAACTAACTGGTCAGCAATCTTAGCAAGAGTATTTAAAATTGTAAGCTTGGTTGAAACCTTTGAACCACCAACAATAGCCACCATTGGACGAGCTGGGTTGTCCATTGCCTTACCAAGAGCTTCTAATTCAGCAGTTAATAACGGACCTGCACAAGCGATTGGAGCAAACTGAGCAACACCGTAAGTAGTACCCTGAGCACGGTGAGCAGTACCAAATGCATCCATTACAAACACATCACAAAGAGCTGCATACTTCTTAGCAAGTTCTTCAGAGTTCTTCTTTTCACCAACGTTAAAACGACAGTTTTCTAAAACAACTAATTCGCCTTCTTTTACATCAACAGGATTATCTAAGTAATCCTTAACAAGACGTACTGGGCAATCCATATGCTCAGTTAAATAGTTTACAACTGGCTTTAAAGAGAATTCTTCGTTGTATTCACCTTCAGTTGGGCGACCTAAGTGGGAAATTACCATTACCTTAGCACCCTTCTCAAGTGCCAACTTAATAGTTGGCATAGTAGCGGTAATACGCTTATCTGAAACAACCTTACCATCCTTTACAGGTACGTTTAAATCAGCACGAATTAAAACTCGCTTACCAGCTAAGTCTAAATCAGTCATCTTAATAATTGACATTATTCTAGTCCTCATCGGAATGTATGTTAGAAAACAAAAAATAAAATTTTTGCTATGTAGAAAACTACTTATTACGACCTACCACCTAAAAATTAGTGCAGTCTTAATACTTATCAATTAGCCCTTAAGAGCATATCTATAAGTTCTTACCACTCGTTAAGAGCGATTTAACACGCTATATGCATATTACTCTGTATTCTTGGCTAATTTATTGTACTACTAACAAGAAAATTTACAAGTGTTTATCAGTATCGATTATTCCTAAAACATAGGCAAAAGTACTGCAAAAATTTATTAAAGCTTATCTTTATCAAAATCTGGTAAAGTTTTAATAAAATTCCAGGATTAAGCATTAAAAAAACACTTTATCTGCAAGTTTGCTACAATTTCTTGCGCATCTTTTATTAAAGTTTCACTTGCGTTTACTTCTTAAAAACTTTGAAAATTTTACCATATTTCCCAAGTTTTAGGCAAAGGATTTTATGGTTTTACCCTTATGAACGTTAGGTAATTTGCCAAATCTGAAATTACTTAATTTCTTTCAAAAAAGAAGGCCAGTAGTAAATTCCTACTAGCCTTATACTTTATTTTTTACTTTTTATTTTTAACAATTCCTAAAATAAACTTTTAGCAATTTTTACAGCATTATCTACGGTAAAGCCATATAACTTAAATAATTCAGCAGCCGGTGCTGATTCACCAAATCTATCAATACCTAATACTGCGCCATTTAAACCAACATACTTATACCAAAAATCAGTAACACCTGCTTCAATAGCCATTCTTCTGGTTACATTCTTTGGTAATACTGATTCTTTATAAGCTTCATCCTGCTTATCAAATACTTCAGTACATGGCATAGATACAACTTGTACCTTCTTACCTTCACTCTCAAGAGCTGCTGCAGTCTGCATGGCAAGTTCAACTTCAGAACCTGTGGCAATAATGATTAAATCAGGATTTTGAGCTGCCTTTAACACATAAGCACCCTTTGCAACATTAGCAAGCTGCTCAGCTGTTCTATCCATTTGCGCCAAGTTCTGACGAGAGAAAATAAGAGCTGATGGAGTATACTTTGATTCAACTGCTAACTTCCAAGCAACGGCAGATTCAACCTGATCGCATGGACGCCAGGTATTAAGATTTGGAGTTAAACGTAAAGATGAAATCTGCTCAACAGGCTGATGAGTAGGACCGTCTTCACCTAAACCGATAGAATCATGAGTGTAAACATAAATTACTGGAAGCTTCATTAAAGCACTCATGCGTACTGCATTCTTAGCGTATTCCATAAACATTAAGAATGTTGCGCCATATGGAATAAAGCCACCATGTAAATATACGCCATTCATAATAGCGCTCATACCAAATTCTCTTACACCATAATGCACGTAATTACCACTTGCATCATCTGCTGTAATAGACTTGGAGTTTTTATGCATAGTAAGGTTACTTGGAGCAAGGTCTGCAGACCCACCTAAAAACTCAGGTAAAACTGCACCATAAGCATCTAGAGTGTTTTGGCTTGCTTTTCTTGAGGCAATCTTAGCAGGATTTGCCTGAAGAGTCTTAATAAATTCTTCACTCTTTTGTTGCCAATCATGAGGTAACTGATGCTGCATACGGCGTGTAAATTCTTGCGCCTCCTCAGGATATGCCTGAGCATACTTAGCAAATAATTCATTCCAGGCTTCTTCTTTTTGGGCGCCTGCTTTCTTAGCATCCCAAGCTTCATAAATTTCAGCTGGAATTTCAAATGGACCATAAGGCCAGTTAAGAACTTCTCTAGCAGCTGCAATTTCAGCATCACCTAATGGTGAACCGTGACAACTTTCTGTACCTTGCTTAGTCGGTGCCCCAAAACCAATTACAGTCTTACAACAAATAATACTTGGCTTATCAGTCACAGCTTGAGCTTCCTTAATAGCCTTAGCGATTTGCTCAGCGTTATGACCATCAACTTTTTGTACATGCCAGCCATAAGCAGCAAAGCGAGCTGCAGTATCTTCAGCAAACCAGCCCTTAGTATTACCGTCAATAGAAATACCATTATCATCCCAAAATGCAATGAGCTTGCCAAGCTTTAAGGTACCTGCTAAAGAACATGCCTCATGAGAAACACCTTCCATTAAACAGCCATCACCCATAAATACATAAGTATAGTGATTTACAATTTCCAAACCTGGCTTATTAAACTGAGCTGCTAATACTTTTTCTGCTAAAGCCATACCAACAGCATTAGTAATACCCTGCCCTAAAGGTCCTGTGGTAGTTTCAATACCGTCAGCATAACCATATTCAGGATGACCTGGAGTCTTAGAATGGAGCTGTCTAAAATTCTTAATATCTTCAATAGAAAGATTATAACCTGTAAGATGAAGTAAAGAATAAAGAAGCATTGATCCATGACCATTCGATAAAATAAAGCGATCACGGTTCACCCACTTTGGATCTGCTGGATTATGATTTAAAAAACCACGCCATAATACTTCGGCTATATCAGCCATACCCATCGGTGCACCTGGATGACCTGAATTTGCTTTCTGAATGGCATCCATGCTTAATGCACGAATCGCATTTGCCAAATCTTTACAAGAGAGCATTTAAGACTCCTAACTAATTACTGTTACAACCTATCCTCAGGTTCTGTATTTTATGCTTAAAAATACAAAATATAAAAAAATTATGCTTATAGTAAGGGAACCCCTTACCACAAAAAATCTTGCCTATTATCCCACATGAGACAATTACAATCTTTTAGGTACCAAATAAATCCCCCTCATTAAAGCTTATGCTTTAACATGAGTAAACCCTAAAAAGCGAGCTTTTAACATACTTTTAAGGCTTTTTAATAATATCAGTTGTTATCTTCTATTACAAGCCCTTTTAGATTTTTGCTCTATCTTAAATTTTCTATTTAGTGGAAATTTCTGGGGATTTAAAGTTAAAGAGCCACTTTTTGTGGCTCTTTAACTTTGGTTTAGGCAGATTTATCAAAAATGTTTGTTAATATATCGGAATATTAGCAACATTTTTAGCTTTTTCAACACTCATTATTTCAACAGAAACATTATTATCATTTTGGGTGTTTTTTACATGTTCACGATAATAATTGCCATCTAAGGCAAATTCTCTAATGTTATAGTTATACCAGTTAAATAATCTACCTAATTCATGATCTGGAATAATGGCGTCATCAAGCACAATACGGCGATGATCATTACTAAAAATCGGGCCTTTAAACACAAAGTTTACGTACTTGCGCATTTTATCAAATTCATAATCGAAGTACTTTCTTTGTTTATCATTAACATATGGGCTTATACGATCAATATCGACCACTCCTTGCATAGTGCCAAACCAGACAGTGCTTTTTATATTAGTCATGCCATTTGTAATAGCTCTTAAAAGATAATCGTAACAAGGTTCCATATTATAAGTAAAAGAACTTATATAGCGCTTATCGTAATGGGTGGAATTATAAAATTGCCCAATATAAAGCATATCTTTTTGCTCTTTAGCAAGTTCACACCATACGCACACCTCTAAGGAACCTGTAATAAGATCAACTTTAGTTTGCTCAAACATTTTTTCAATTAAAAATGAGGCAGCTCCTAAATCTTTAGTATCATGTGTCCATGTAACGATAATTTTAGCTTTAGGATTTACTTTAGCAACCCCAATAGCAAAAGCATTTAAAGCACGCATATTTGAGGCATTTTTTACATCAGCAACATAAGCTATCTTATCAGTCTTAGTTACTCCACCTGCTAAAATACCTAATAAATACTTCATATTATAGGTGCGAGGAATATAGTTAATTACATTTCCTTCTCTTGATTCACCATCATATAAAAAGAATGTTACATTTGGAAATGATCGAAAAATATTGGTAAGCTCAATGCTATAAGTAAATCCTACCAAAAAGATAAACTTAACATTATTTTGCACTACTTCTTGCTCAATAAGGGAACGGAGTAAAGAGACATCATCACCTACTCCTTCAATTACAGAAGATTCGATATTCGGAAACTTCTGTAAGCTTGCCAAAAAGCTACGTAAATTTAATCGTGATTTTATGTTATTGGTACTATTGTTACATTGAATAAATAAGGTCTTATGCTTAATAGTCTCCTGAACAGTAGCCGCATCTGTCAAGAGCATATCTTGTTCATTAGTTCTTATCCAATAAATTCCTACTCCAAAGAAAATAAGTACTAAAAAAATTACCATTACTATTAAAAAGGAAACAAATTGCCCTTCTTTATTCTCATTTTGCATTTTCATACGGAACCTCCTCTACTCCATCTACATACCAATCAATGTTATAAAGAAGGTCACTGCGTGATACTGTTCCCCCTAAAGGAACTCGTAATTTGCCTTGATTATCAAATAATGGACCATCAAATACATCTTTTTTATTCTGTAAAAAATCAGACATCTTATGATCTACTAAGCTAGTATTCACAAAAGACAACATGCGATTTACATGTCCAAGACGCACAGTCCCAAAACGCAAGGATAATAATAATTCCCCCGGCTCAAAACTATTATTAATAATGCGCGATAAGATAATCTTATAAAACCCGCCCCAGTTCCATTCGATGGATGTTAAATTACTTAAAGGATAATTATCGCTTTTGGAGATATTATAGCTAATACATTTTAATCCCATAATATCGCAATACTGATCGATATAATGCGAGGTCATATGATATGATAAAACTTTAATATCAGGATGTACCTCAAAAAGATAATCCAAGGCAGGGACTTCTAAATCCTTAGCATCCCAGGTATTAAAATCAATAACATAAAGTTTAGCGTGTGGATTTACCGAACGCAAACCTAAGGCATACGCATTAATTGCTCGTACTGATTCTGGAGTCTTAGTTGCCACAAAGAACCCAAAACTGTCAGAATCTGAAATGGAGGCAGCGATAATTCCTGTTAAATAACGAACTTGATAAGCCTTGGCAAAGAAAGTTAGTAAATTTGGAGAAGGGGCTAACTTTGGATCAATTATCCCTAAAAATTTAATGCTTGGGTATTTAGCAACTGATTCATTTAAACATTGATTATATTTAGCAGACGGGGCCACTATTACATCCCCCCCCTGTTCCACAAAATGTTTAATAAAGTTATAACACTCATCACCTTGCACATTATCATGTATTTCACCGATAACTTGTAGCTGATCGATAGCTTCAATAAAGGCATCAACGTGCGCTTGACTCCAGCCTTGATCATTATAAGCGCCATCGACTAATAACATCGCTTTAATCTTTTTAGGGCTTGGGATTCTATCTAGCACCTCTACATCAAGCTTAACATTATAAAAGTAAATCGCCCCAAAGGTAATACTTACCACTATTAAACAGGCTAACATTACACATGGTAAATACCATTCAATTTTTACCTTCATCGTTAAACCTCTTAGCTCTTATCCTTGGTGTTTTTTTGAGTATTAGAAGTTTCTTTATCGGTCACAATTAAAACCTCAACTACATTTTTGTCTTTAAGATTGTCAAGTTTAAATTCTTTTACCTCTTGCCTTAAAGTTGGGGAAACCGTCTTTTGCTCACCTTTAGTTATATCCACAACCTCAATCTTATTATTTGGTTTTACTAATGCGGTGCTAACTTTTTTCTCTACAATATTTCGGCTTATTACTGAACCTTTACCTAAAGTAGTATATTGTAGCGAAGTATCGGAAGAAGAAAGTACCTCAAGTTCTGTTTTTACACTACTCTCTTCCTTTAAAGCGGGCTTTTTATCGTTGTTTGCGCAATTTTGCTCTTTATTTTCTTGTTTTTCCTTGCTTTCATTATTCTTCTCATCATTATGCAAATAACGCTTATCCACAGCATCATGAGCAGCCTGTAACACAGCCTCTTTCGTTGCTGATACCTGCACACGAAGATCAGTACCGTCTTGTGCACTAGCAACATCGGTAAAGACTTTATCTTCTCGCAGAAGTTTCTCAAACTCTTCTACTGGCAATGGTTTAGAGTAGTAATAACCTTGGCAATATTGACAGCCTAAATCACGCAAAATATCACGTTGCTCAATAGTCTCTACACCTTCAACTAAACTTGACATATTAAAATGTGAAATAATATTGATTACATCCTGAATAAGCAACACACTTGGAGAATCTAAATTCTTATAATCGATTCTATCTACAAATGATTTATCAAGTTTAATAGTATCAAATGGTAGTAATGATAAATTAGAAAGTGAAGAATAACCTGTACCAAAGTCATCCATTGATAACTTAACGCCTAATTCCTTAAGCTCTGTTAATACCTCAACCACGTGTCTAAAATCTTCAATAGTCGCACTTTCTGTTATTTCAAAATCTATATACTTAAATTCTGTTTCATAGTGGGCGGCTCTGGTTTTAAAATCTGAAATTAAGTTTGGATTTAAAAATTGCACTTGTGATAAGTTTACTGAAATTGGTACTAAACGTAATTTCTCACGATTCCATTTGCGTAAAAGCTGTAAGACCTCACTAAGTACAAAATTATCGATTAGGGCAATAGAACCGTTTTTCTCAAAAACAGGAATAAACTTATATGGAGCAATAATGCCTTGCTTTTTATAATCCCAACGAATCAGCGCCTCAGCACCTGCTAAACGATTAGTCTTTAAATCGTATTTTGGTTGCAGATATACTAAAAATTCTCCATTGGCTAAAGCTGGGGTTAAATCTTTTTCAATCGTATCACGGCGCAGTATTTCATTACTGATATCTTTATCGAATAACTCAATATGATGATCACGTAAATTAAGAGGCGCCATACTCATTGCCATATTACAGCAATCGATAAGGTAATCGATTTGATCAGAATGACCTAATTCAGGTTCATTGTCAGGATCAACCTCCACAATACCGCAATTAAATATAGCTTTTAACTCAACCTGATCAACTTGCTCCATATTCTCAAAAGCAGAAGTTATAAGCTTTTCAGCATGTTCATAATTACGTGATACCACAAGCGCCACAAAGAACTCATTAACTCTTGCCACATAAAAATACGGTACATGATTCTTTTTAACGTAATTTGCCACGCTTAAATCAACATTATTAGCAATATCATGACCATATAGGCGAGCAATTTGTCCCCTGTTGTGAATATCTAATTTTGCCAAATAAAGCTTTTGGTTTTCACTAATATGCTTTTTATAAAACTCAAATTTTTGGCGTAAACTTGCTTTATTAGGAAGTCCTGTAAATTCATCAACAAACGCTAGTTTATAAATAGATTTGCGGTTCATATTTACCACAAATTCATAGTAAATAAGTAAGAAGGCTACTACTAGAATTACACCTACTGCCAAGATGGTAAAAAGCGCCATAATAGCATTTACACGGGCATTGAACATATCAGCAGGCATTAGTGTCACAAAATTAAGCCCATCGTAAGCCGCTACCATTACTACCATATAATGTTTTGGATATCCATCAACATTAAAGGCATAAATACCTCGAGGGTTTTGCTCAATAATATGCTCTAACTTATCCTCATCTGTTTCCTTATAAATTTGCTTTATTACATCAACAGTGTAATTAGGTAATTTTCTAGTTTGGGTAGAATTATTGATGTGAATGATGTTTTTCATATCATAAAGTAAAAAACTCATTACAGGTGAATCTTCCTCAAAATGAGTTCTTCCTTGATTTAAGTAATTAACCAATTCCTTATCGGTAACACGTACATATAGTACGTATTTCATTGATGCGTATTTAGAGAAAGGAACTGCAATAATTACATCGTAATTATCACCATTATCTACGTAGGTTATTAAGGGCTCCCCATGAAAAGCAGGTAAAATATGCTCAAATTCTTTTGGGGATAAAGAGAAACCAAAGGCTGTATTACCATTAATATCAGCAATACCCAAATACACAAAACCAGTTACGCTTACTACACTATCTAAAACTTGTGTAGTATTGATTGAACCTATAAACTGATCTTCTGAAAGGGCATTCTGCGCCATGCGAAGAATATCGATAACGCTTTTAAATTTCTGATTTACTAAAAATAGCTCATCTTGAGAACTTGAGATAATTGTTGCACGTATTTCATTTAAGATTATTTCCTTTACCTTATATCTAAAAGTAAAAGAACATGCCACCAATGTACTAATAAGCACAATGATAATCAATACTGACTGGCGGTAAGCGTAAATTGCCTTAAATAGCTGCCCCATACTTATTCCTCAATTTGCTTAATTTAAAATTAAGCATTTCCTCTTGAGCCCTTTTCTTTAGAAAAATACCGAAGATAAATATACACTTAGGCTTATAAAAATAAACAAAAGTAGCCTTAAGTGTCAGACCTTAGTAAACTTGGAAAGTATCTCTTAATATTTTTTAAAATTTAATTATTTTATTTTTATGATTATTACTTATTAGTTAAGGTTTGTTTTTGCCTTATCTTGTTATCAAGACTTAAAACGCAACGCATAACCATGAGATAACCATGACTTTAATAATCATAACTTTATCCAGCTGGCGAAACATGGGTTTTCTACTATGATAAACGATCTTAATACCAAACTTACGTTTTTAATTATGTAATAACTAATTAACTCACATTTTTAAAGGATTTTTTTTCTTAATTGTTAATTACCACAGCTGTTCATTGCTTATTTCTGAAAATTCTTCTGAAGAAATGGATTTTTTTTCAAGATAATCCATAATAAATCACACATTTTTTTTTCTTAAAGCTAACTATTTCAAAGAGTCTAAGAGTAATAAAACGAAAATCTTTTGCATAAGCGTATAAATTACCCCTTAAATAGACTATAATACGCTAGTATTTTTTTACTTTTAAATGGAATTTAAATGACTAGATTATTTACCTCTGAATCAGTTTCTGAAGGTCATCCAGATAAAATTGCCGATCAAATCTCCGATGCAGTTTTAGATGAAATTCTTAAACAAGATACTCAAGCTCATGTAGCCTGCGAAACCTTTATTAAAACAGGTATGGTATTAGTTGGTGGCGAAATTACTACCTCAGCTTGGGTTGATATCGAAACTTTAGTACGTCAAGTTATTAGTAATATCGGTTATAATCATTCTGATATGGGCTTTGATGCACAATCTTGCGCAGTATTAAATGCTATTGGTAAGCAATCACCTGATATTAACCAAGGTGTGGTACGTGAAGATCCTAAAGATCAAGGTGCTGGTGACCAAGGTTTAATGTTTGGTTTTGCTTGTGATGAAACAGATGTTTATATGCCAGCACCTATTACTTACGCTCATCTTTTAATGAAAAAACAAGCTGAAGTACGTAAAAATGGTACTTTACCGTGGCTGCGTCCAGATGCTAAGAGCCAGGTAACCTTCGTTTATAATGACGACGGTTCTATTAGCGGTATAGATACGGTTGTGCTTTCTACTCAGCACGATCCAAGTGTAAGTAATAAGGAAATTCATGAAGGTGTTCGTGAAGAAATTATCAATAAAGTATTACCCGCTAAGTGGCTTTCCCCAAAAACTAAATACTTCATCAACCCAACAGGTCGCTTTGTTATAGGTGGACCTATGGGTGATTGTGGTCTTACTGGTAGAAAGATTATTGTTGATACTTATGGCGGTTATGCTCGTCATGGTGGTGGAGCTTTCTCAGGCAAAGACCCTTCTAAGGTTGATAGAAGTGCTGCCTATGCAGCTCGCTATGTAGCTAAAAACATTGTAGCAGCAGGCCTTGCTAGACGCTGCGAAATACAGATTTCTTATGCTATCGGGGTAGCTGAGCCCGTATCAATAGCTGTTGATACTTTTGGGACTGGTACTTTACCAGATACCTCTTTAACCCAGATTATTCGTGAAGCTTTTGATTTAAGACCTTATGGCATTATTGAAATGCTTAACCTAAAGAGACCTATTTACTTGCCAACAGCAGCTTATGGTCATTTTGGGCGTGAAGAGTTCCCATGGGAACAGCTTGATAAAGCAGAAACTTTAAGACATTTAGCTAAAGAAATTAAAGGCTAATAAGTCTTAATTTATCTTTACCATACAAAATCCCAAACCATGTTTTTTGGTTTGGGATTTCTTATTTTATTTTCTTATCTTTTTGTATTTTTTATTTGCGCTTGTGTTTTAAATAACCTCTTGCACTAGAGCACTTACGCGGGAGTCGCTAAAGTTTTGCGAGGTAATCATCTCCATAAGTTTTTCACTAGTAATATCATTTGGATAAACTACCACTATTGAGGTATCACCTACTTTCAAGTAAGTACTTTCCCCAAATGTAGTATAGCGAGTTGCCCCTATACTTACCAGCGCATATTGCGGTTTATTACATGCGAGTAAATAATTATGAATATTTTCCGCAGGCCCCTCATCTTGCTGCTTATTTAATTTTTCCACTATCCAGCTGGTAAGTTTTTCATACATATAGCTGTAATCATCGCAAGAGCTATTTTGCCCGTATTCATAATACTTACCATCGCGCTTTAAAAAGCAAGCAATGCGGTAATTAGCAATAATAGAGTCTTTAGTAAAACTATCAAGCGCTATGACATTTTGACTAAAACCTTTAGTATTTGCGCCCCAGTTTTTCTTTTCACTAATCTTTTTAGCACCTTTTCTACGAATTGAGCTATCGTTATATGCCCCAAAACCTACCACCTTTAAATCTACAACCTTATCGCCTTGATATTCCATCTTAAAAATTACCCCAACCTCAGGCTCAATTTGTAAATTATCCCCCTCGCCTATTGGAGCTTTTAAAGTATTGGCGGTTAATGGAAAAACCTTTAAAAAAGAAGATGCCATTTCCCCTTGAGGATTAGGCAAATAAAACGGAAAAATTGCCTTTGGAGCAACTGGATCTAAAACTTTTACTTTTAAAAAATCAGTAGCCTCTCCTGCTTGTTCTAAATGACCTGCAAAATTACCAGCTACCCCTAAACCTATAACCTTAGATAAATCCATATAATGTTTTCCCCTAATTAAACTTTTACTTATTCTACCATACTTTTACTAAAAGCTTAGCTTATACTAAGGTTAAGTAATTTCACATAATAAGTAATCTTCCATAAGAAGAGGCAAGCAAATATCAAGCTTTAGTGTATAATAAAGTAACATTTAGCTTTCTTATTTGGCTTAAATTTATGGTTTTTGTTGTTATTTTTATAATTTTTCTTTTAATGTAACACTTTTATGAAAACTCTTTTTACCTATCTTCTATGCGCCTTTAGTGCTTTATTTATTGTAAGTTCCGTAAACTCTTATGCTGCTATTCAAACCTTTAGTGTTGCCAAAAAAAACTTAAACCAACTCTATAAAAACCTTGATGATCCTCGTACTTTTTATTGTAACTGCCAAATAGATTACACTATTAGTAAAAAACCAACTCCAAATTTACGATCTTGTGGCTATAAAACATATAAACAACCAAAAAGAGCTAAACGTATTGAATATGAACATATCGTGCCTGCTTCTTGGCTTGGTCAACAATTACAATGCTGGCAACATGGTGGACGCAAAGGTTGTAGCCATAATAAAACCTTCCAGGTGCGTGAAGGCGATATGCACAATCTAGTACCTGCTGTTGGGGAAATAAATGCCGATAGATCAAATTACCGTTATGGTCTTTTACCTAATAAAAAACAAAGCCATTACGGCAAATGTCCATTTTATGTAAGTAATAACAAACCTCGTTTAGTAGAACCACCTGTTTATACCCGCGGTTTTATTGCTCGAGCTACACTTTATATGAAAGAACGCTACCAAATCTCCTTAAGTAAAGCGCAGGAGCGTTTAATGCAATCCTGGCATAAGCAATATGCTCCAACAAGATTTGAGTGCTTACGTAATAAAAAGATTGCCACTATTCAAGGCAATGATAATCCATATATCACCAAAGCTTGTAAGCTTAAGGGGTTATAATGAGAACTATTAGAATTTACGATCCTAGTACCTTAAAAGTTAATACCCCTGTATCATTAGATGAATTTGGGGCTATGCATGTAGGAAAGGTTTTGCGCATGCAAGAAGGCGAGGAACTTGTTGTTTTTAATGGTCAAGGTGGAGAATATCGTGCAGTAATAAGCTCTGTTACTAAAAAAGAAGTAATCGTAACACCTTTAGCTTTTATTAATAAAACTCTAGAATCACCGATAAATATTCATTTAGCGCAAGTTTTAAGTAAAGGCGATAGAATGGACTTTACTTTACAAAAAGCGGTCGAACTTGGCGTAACAGCTATTACTCCTTTAATCTCGGAGCGCTGCAATATTAAATTAAAGGATGAACGATTAGATAAAAAATCAGCAAGTTTTAAGCGCATTATTATAAGTGCCTGTGAACAGTGCGGGCGTACAATTATCCCAACGCTCAATCCGATTTCTAATATTAAGGACTTTCTTAAACAAGAACTTTTAGGACAAAAGCTAATATTAGATCCTTACTCTAACACCAAAATTAAAGCCTTAGAAAAAGGCAATGATTTTACTTTACTCATAGGCCCTGAGGGAGGCTTAAGTGATGAGGAAGTTTTACTTGCTAAAAACTATGGTTTTACTAGTGTGTTACTTGGGCCTCGCATCTTACGCACTGAAACAGCGCCACTAGTTGCAATAAGTATTTTACAAAGTGCTTTTGGGGATATTTAATAATGCCAAACTCTCAAAAACCATTAAAGGAAGCGCTTTTATTACGTAAAAGACTTCCTAAATCTCTTTTAATAACCTCCCCTTTAGTAACTGATGCTCCCAAGGGGGTATACCTACTATATGATAATGATAACTCGTTAAGTGCTGATAGCAGCTGCTATAAAGTATACTGCGTAAGATTAAATGGCAAAACTTTAATTTATGACCAACATGACCTTATAACTAAGCTCTACCCTATTGCTCCTTATGGGATAAGCTTTGTTAATAGACCTGTCTATTTAGGTGATAACGGGGCTCGCAATATTATTACTATCATTCATGATCATATGGTAGTAAATTCAACTAGTCAGCATCTTGGGTTATATTTATATCTAGGTAGAAGTCTTGCTACAATTCATGAGGCTATTGTTGGGCTTGATACCCAGATGTTTGGGCATTATCGCTTATATGCAGGAGCTTATACCTTTACTCTTAATGAGGTGTTATTATTACTTAAATCACAAAGGTATCTGTTAATACCAATTAGTAACGAGATTTTAAAACAACCTCCTACTAAAATGTATGATACTTTAATTAAGCTTAATAAACTTGACCATATGGTAACGGCAAAGAACACCTCATCAGATCTTTTAGCTCAAGATAAAGAAACTTATTACCTTATTAGAGATTTTCAGGCACAAGGAACAAATTTATGGCAATATCCGACAAGCGAAATGATTCATTAGCTAATTATAAAGAATTACTAGCAGGTCTTGAGCTTGGTAAAAAATCACAATATGAAACTTCATATAATCCCAAACTCTTGCAACCTGTACCTAGATCCTTAAATCGTGATACCTTGGTAATAAACACTCCTTTTTACGGTTACGATTTATGGCATATGTATGAACTATCTTGCTTAAACCTTAAAGGCAAACCTATGGTTTTTGTGGGAGTAGTTTATGTACCATGTGATTCACCTTTTATTATTGAGTCAAAATCTTTTAAGCTTTACTTAAACAGTCTTAATCAAACAAAACTTAATGATATCAATGAATTTGCCTCACTTATTAAAACTGATTTAAGTAATGTGTTAAAGACGCAAGTAACAGTTGAGCTTTATCCTTTAGATAAGGTTCCTCAAACTTTTTGTATCCAAAAGATTGATGGGATTTGTCTTGATGATCTTGATATTGAAGTTACAAGCTACGATGTAGACTCAGGCTTTTTAGGGCATAAAGGCAAGGAAATTGTCACTGAAACTTTAGTTTCGCATTTATTAAAATCTAATTGCCTTATTACCTCTCAGCCCGATTGGGGGTCTATTGCCATTAGTTATACAGGTAAAGCTATCGATAGAGAAGGTTTATTAAAATATCTAATTTCATATAGAGCACATAATGAATTTCATGAGCATTGTGTGGAGCGTATTTTTACCGATATTTGCAATAAGCTAGAAGTTACTGAACTTTGTGTTAAAGCTTATTACACTCGTAGAGGGGGATTAGATATTAACCCAATGCGAGCCACCAAAGATTTTGCTTTTGGGCAATTACGATTACTACGCCAATAATGTTATACATCTGAGGATTACTATATATTAGGATATTCACATGCTTGAGTTTATCTTTGTAGGTGCACTGTTACCTGCATACCCAATGGAAAATCTAAATATTGATGAAACAGCAAGACCTATATTATTAGCTCATTCTGCTGAATATCGTAATCCTTATACTTGTATTAACATTATCGATAATTATCTCCCAAAACTACAGGCAAGTGAAAATCTCTATTTACAAACTATGGGGCTTATTCCTAATAATGGTAATGTAAGTGCTGATACTAACGATGAGCTAAATAACTCCTTTAAAACAGAGAATAAAAACTTAGCTCATAAAATCTATAAAAAAACGCCTTATACTTATAATCATCTCTTAGCACTCATTACCAAACATTCTTGTTTAATAACTGCTGATAAGCTTGATGAAGCCAAAAAAATTGAAAAAATTATTGAAGATTTTAACCTAAGCCAAAATAGGTACCCTATTGCTAATTTTGTATTTAATTACAATTTAAATCGCCAAATCCTCCTAGAAAATAACGAAACTTCTTCTATTCGTTTTGCTAACCTCTACTCCTTAGGTAATGCTAACTCTCGTGCTAATACGATAAATAAGTATTACTCCATGGTGCAGGAGCTTAATAAACATAATGTTACACAAAGCTATTTAGAATCAATTAATCTTTTTAACATTATTAGCAAGAGTTTTGAGTTTCAGAACTTACCAGTCGATTTAAAAGTAAATATTTTATATAACGGCTTTATTATCACAAGCTTACTTAATAAACCATCTCTTGCTATAAGTATGCTTGAGGAGGCAATAAATACCTCCAATTCTTCAAAATATACTTATCTAAACGCTAAACTTGCCAAATTTACAGCCTCAATTTTTGCAAAAAACAGCTTCTACTCTAAAGCTATTACGCTTCAAGAAAAATACTTACATGCTATTGAAGATATCCCCTTTGAAGCTGATAAGTACTTAGAAGGCCTTGTTACTTTAGCAGAATATTATCAGGCTAATTTTAATTATGATATAGCCTATACTTATCTAATAAAAGCTAATAACCTACTTAATGCAAGATCTATTGGGGCAAACTTTTATGATTTAAGACTACGCATTGCAGATTTATTTTTACAATCAAAAAATAAGCGAGCTGCCATAAATGTAACAAAAGATACCTATGAGTATTTTAAGGACACAGGCGATAATAATTACTTATTTAATAGCGCCATACTATATATGGATGCCTTACTAAAAAATCGACAAACTGATAAAGTAAGCAAACTAATACCGCAAATTAATAAACTTCAAAAAGATGCTCCCGATACCTTAGAAGCTAACCAAAGGTTTTATTTTGCCAAGGCACGTTTTTATGCGCGCAAAGGTGATTATAAAAATGCTTATCGCAATTTAAATTATGGCTTAAAAATCCAGAAATCTGTCCATGAAATGATTCCACAGATTATGGCCGAGCAAGATCATTACCAAAAACTTGCCCAGCGCGAAAAAGCAATGCAAAAGGATTTAGTAGCGCAATTTTTGGAGAAAAACTCCGAAATCTTCTCGATTATGCACTATACCCTTTTAATAGTTATATTATGGCTTTTACTGATAATTTATCGTATATACAGTAAATATAAGAATGTATTACGTGAAAAAGAAAATATTGAGGACAATTTACGCTACCAAAAGCCAGTAGATATAGCCTCCATTAGTGACTTTTTAAATAAGTTACGCACGTTAAGCGAACAATTTATTTATCAAGAAAAAATAAAGACTAATCTTGCCTTAATCCCAACTGAAAAAGAGATTTTTCATATATATTTTCCGGGGCTTAATAATCTAAGCATCAATATCGGTGATGCACATGCTAACTTTATCTATAATATCTTTAAAACAAGACTTAAAGAATTATTCCAAGAAGCCAATGCCGAACTTTATGAGGTTAATATTGAACGCTATATAGTCCTAAGTAATATTCAGGCTGATAATACCGTAAAGGATACTTGTGAAGCACTTTTTGAGAAATTACAAGTTATTCTTAACGAGCTTCGCATTAACTCAAGAATTTGTATTGGGGTAATAGAATATCCATTTATTATTAAGCACCCTATCAATCAAGACACTAGTAAAATATTAGAACTTTCCTTAATTGCCCTAAAAGGAGCTACTAATATTACCCCCCCGCAAAATACCTGGTTAAAATTAACTTTCTTAAGTAGCAATAAAGATTTTATTAGTAAGGGCAATATTCGTCAAACGGTCTTAGATGGCATCAGAAAAAAACATATTAGAATTATTTCCTCTAATACCGAAACGCTTATTGATTGGGAAAAGCTACTTGATACCCCATCTTAAAAATCTTATTAAGGTTTGCAAAAATGTCGCAATTATGCAAAACCTATCAAGATTTTTAAGTCAATAATCTAGTAAAATACCCTAAACTTTCAAAAGATTAAAAGTTAGCTTTTTAAGAATGGCAATATTTTACTGTGAGTTTTTATATGGTTCCCGCAAAAGTAATGACCGTTGGTGACTGGATAATCTTTATACTTATCAGTTACGTTCCCATTATCAATATCATCATGTGGATTTATTGGGCTTTTCAAAACATTGAAACATCTCCCAAACCTTCACGCACCACATTCTCACGTTTTGCGCTTATAGCAACAGGAGGTTTTTTACTATTAACCTCATTATGTGTAACTATCTTAATAAAAGCCAATGCTATTTAATGCCTTAGCTGGTGGAGTTTTTTATGTTTTGTAAACGCTGTGGTAAACAAATCCCCGATGATGCAAAAACTTGCATGTACTGTAATGAGCCTGTTACTAATACCGTTCATGAGCGCCATGTTAGAAAGCCATATAATGAACATTGCAAACCTGTACCATTAAAAACCTGGGCCCTCTTTCTTATCTGCTTTATTCCGGTAATAGGGCCCATTATATGTATTATCATTCTTTTAGTATGGGCATTTAGGGATCCTAGTACCAATCGTTACCCTTGTAAAATAAACTTTGCAAGAGCCTATTTCATTACCCTTTTAATCTCTTTACCTTTATTCTTTGTCGTAACAGGATTTGCCTCTGCCATAGCACTTCCAATTTATCAAAGATATGCACAAGAAAAACAAATTGAGCAAGATGTAAATACTGTTAATGATATTCGCTCTAACGTGGAATTATGCTTACTATCAGAAGGATTAAACTCCAATAAATGCTCTAACAGTCTTTCAGGGAAGAACTGGAGTATTCCAGGTAGCGCATTTTATGGCATGGGATTTAGAAATATTAAAGTTACTAATGGCGTAATTGAAATTACTAGTAACCATTATAGCTGGCTTAAAGGACAAAACTTAACTTTAACACCTGTAAAAGTAACTACCAGCGAGGTGCAATGGGAAGCTAGTGGTACTTGTGTCTCATCAGGATTATGTGCCAAAATGCTCCCATTTAATATGAAAAAACATTCTTTAAATAAAGGTACTGCTAAAGAAGTAAATAAGACCATATATACACTTTAACCAGCCTTAAACTTAAGACTTTTAAGTTAAGATTCATAAAATCAGTAAATCAAAAGTTATTTATTTAATGTATTTTAGGCAAATAACGTTTTTTTTGGCTCTTTCCTATTTTTTTGGTTCAAATAGCGTTATTGATGTTTACAATGCTTTGGTAAACAAGCGGGGAAAATAAAGATAGATTAGTTTAAAAAAGTGGTTTTTATTTTTTTAAGGCAAAAAAAACTTCCCTAACGGAAGCTTAGCACACAAACTGGTGCGGGAAGAGAGACTCGAACTCTCACGCCAAGGCGCCAGAACCTAAATCTGGTGCGTCTACCAATTTCGCCATTCCCGCATCACTGGTGTATCATGGGGTGACTGATGGGGCTCGAACCCACGACAACTGGAATCACAATCCAGGACTCTACCAACTGAGCTACAGTCACCATGACAGGCTTGTGAATGAAAGTGGCGCGCCCTGCAGGAGTCGAACCTGCGACCCACGGCTTAGAAGGCCGTTGCTCTATCCAACTGAGCTAAGGGCGCAAACCCTACAGTTGGTCGGTGATGTAGGATTCGAACCTACGACCCTCTGGTCCCAAACCAGATGCGCTACCGGACTGCGCTAATCACCGTGCCATTCATTCAACGGTGTGCATGATATATTACTCCCTCTTTTTCGTCAAATGTTTTTTTATTTTTTTTTAAATTATCATTAAAAAAACCTCTTTTTGCCTAAAGTTTAAACTTAGGAGTCTGCTTATTAACCACTTTTTATGAGAAAACTGTAAAATTTAAGTGGTTTTCTTCTTCTTTTTCCCTTTTTTATTACTTAATAGTAAAATAACCATAAATTTTTTGGCTCTTTCCTATTTTTTGTTATGCACAAACTAAAGAGATAATTTATGGAACTTGAAGGATTACTGCAAATTGCCGTAATTTTAGGTTTATCAGGAAGTCTTGCAGGATTTTTAGCAGGACTATTAGGTGTTGGCGGCGGTATTATTTTTGTGCCCGTTTTATATTTTGTATTCTTGCATTTTTTAAAGTTAGATTCCTCAGTTGCTATTATGCTTGCAACTAGCACCTCATTAGTAGCAATGATACCCACCTCTATATCCTCATGTCTTTCACATTTAAAACGAGGAAATATCGACCTTATACTCTTAAAAAGTTGGAGTATATTTCTTTTATTAGGAGTTATAGCAGGCTCTGTTTTCTCAAAACTCTTCGGTGGTACTTGGCTTACTATCTTATTTGGGATACTGCTTCTTTTTGCAGCTGCCAATATGATATTTTTATCAAAGGCTAAAGGGGCTTTTAATGCCCTTCCCCCTATGCCTTATCAGGGGATATTACCTTTTTTAATTTCCTCAGTATCAGTAATGCTTGGTATCGGTGGAGGCACTTTAACAGTTCCATCTTTATCTATCTTTAATTATGATACTCGTAAAGCGACAGGTACAGCTGCCATGTGTGGTCTATTTATTTGTCTACCAGGAGCTGTTACCACTATCATAACTGATTTAATAACCCAAACCTCAATTGCCAACACCCCACCACTGACCTTGGGGCATATTTCCTTTTTAGCGGTAATATTTTTAGTACCTTTTGCTGTGCTCTGCGCGCCATTAGGTGTTAAGGTTAATAAACGCATTGAACCTGCAGTGATTAAAGTAATATTTGGGACAGTTTTAATTTTAACGAGCGTAAGAATGTTATTAAGTGGATTTGGGATTTAGTATTAGTGGTAGATTTATTGTAAAATAATTTTGGGATTTTCTTTGGTAAAGCTCTTTAATTGGTAATTAAAGAGCTGTTTATTTCTTTAGCGTCTTAAGACACTTATAACAGGTAAGTCTCGCTGGCTTGATTCTAAGTCATTGGATAAATCTTTAAAAATCATTCTAAAGAGATCGGCATCGTAATCAACACCTGAGAGATAATAGTTTTGGTTATTAACAGTGTAATCAACTTGCATTACCATCTTATAAGTTTTAAATTTTGGTAATGTGCTTTTATATCTGTGAAGGTAAAATACTGCTAAGTATGGATAAAGCTCTTGCACTTGATTATGGGTTAAGGTAACAGGATCAACTTTACGTAGTGAAACTTGCTTTGCCCTGAAATTTCTACTGCCAAGTTTAGCTATTAATACATTTATTAGTCCTTCAGCTGTACCACTAATTTCGGCTCTTGCCGAACAATAGGTCACTAAATTTTGGGCTCTTTGGAGCTTAAACCTCGAAAACTCCATTTGTGGCAAGGAGGTGTTAGAGGCAATTTCATACCCAAAATCATAACGCAATTTCTTTTTAACCTCAGGGTTTGCGCAGATATTATCTTGCTCAGCACTACAGCCACTAAGAGTGCAGGCTAGCAAGGCAGTAAATACAGTTATTAACGAAATTTTTTTTAGCATAATCAAATAATCAGTTATTATCTCTGAACTTAAGCTAAATCATTATGACAGATTTTTACATAAAAGCATTAAAAATATTGGACAATATCACAAATTTGATCTTTTTCTGTATAACAAGTATAATGAAAAAAATTCTAGCATAAGAGTCTTTTGAGGATTTATATGGTTGCTCAAATTATTGATGGCAAGGCTACTGCTAAGGCCATAAGAGAAGATTTAGCCAAAAAAGTTGCAGTACTACAAGATCAAGGTAAAAGAGTTCCTGGTTTAGCTGTAATCTTAGTAGGTGAAAACCCTGCTTCACAAGTATACGTTAATAGCAAACGTAAGGCATGTCAAGAAATCGGTTATATTTCCAAGGCATACGATTTACCAGAAGATACTTCTGAAGAATATTTATTGAAACTTATCGATGGGTTAAATAAAGATCATACCGTTGATGGTATTTTAGTGCAATTACCACTACCAGCCCATATAGATTCAACAAAAGTTATTGAACGCATTGCACCTGATAAAGACGTAGATGGTTTCCATCCATATAGCGTAGGTCGTTTAGCACAAAGAATCCCTGCATTAAGACCTTGCACTCCAAAGGGCATTATGACTCTTATCAAGGGTACTAACGCTGAGCTTTTAGGGGCTAATGCAGTAGTTGTTGGAGCCTCAAATATTGTGGGGCGCCCTATGACATTAGAGTTTTTATTAGCAGGTTGTACTACTATTACTACTCACCGTTTTACCAAGAACCTTAAATCATTTGTTGAACAGGCAGATATTTTAGTGGTAGCTGTTGGCAAACCAAACTTCATTCCAGGTGAATGGATAAAACCTGGGGCCGTAGTTATCGATGTAGGTATTAACCGTCTTGAAAATGGTAAGCTCTGTGGTGATGTGGAATTTGCTGGTGCAAAGGAAAGAGCATCATTTATTACCCCTGTTCCAGGTGGCGTAGGACCTATGACTGTTGCCTCTTTAATGCAAAACACTATGGAAGCATATGAGTTATATCATAAGGAAGAAGTTTAATTCCTTATCTTAAATTAATTATTACTTTTTTCTATTCTAAGCCAGCTGTCATATTATGATTGCTGGTTTGTTTTTTTGTTTAATTTTGTTTTGTTATTTGATTGGTTTATTTATTCTTCTTTAGTGGTTTGTCTTTTGAGTTTTTTTGGGTGTGTGTGGGGGAGAGGATTTTTAAGGATTGCTTTAAGATTTGTGATGAATTTCTCCACCTAGTGATTAGGTGGAGAATATGGAGAAATTATAAAGTGATTACCTCAAAATTTACCTCTGGATTTACGTCTTGTGAATAATCAACTCCACTTAACTCAAAACCAAAGAGTTTCAAGAAATCTTTCTTATAATTTTCATAATCGGTTAATTGCTTAAGATTTTCAGTAGTAATCTGTGGCCATAATTTACGGCAAGCGTCTTGTACTTTATCATCAAGTTCCCAAGAATCCATACGAATTCTATCGCAATCATCAGTTGGAAAATCCTTTTGATTTAATACGGTATTAAACATTCTAAAGATATGATCAATAACTTCTTCATGCACGCCCTGCTCTTTCATAATCTTAAAGCACATAGATATATATAAAGGCATTACAGGAATTGCTGATGATGCTTGAGTAATAACTGATTTAAGTACTGCTACATTAGCCTTACCACCAATTGGGCTTAATACCTTATTTATTTCCTTAGCTGCTCTATCTAAATCTTCTTTAGCACGACCTAAAGTACCATTCCAATAAATTGGCCATGTTAAATCAGTACCGATATAGCTGTAAGCTACAGTCTTAACATTTGGGGCTAAAACTTTAGCATCTGCTAAAGCCTTTAACCATAATTCCCAGTCCTGACCGCCCATAACCTTTACAGTATTGGCAATTTCTTCTTCTGTAGCAGGTTCAATTTGCGCCTGAATAATTTCATCTTTATTAGTATCAACTGCTGTGGTCTTATAAACCTCACCAATTGGCTTTAAAGCTGAACGAACTAACTCACCAGTATCTGGCATTTTACGAACTGGAGCAGCTAATGAGTAAACTATTAAATCTACCTGACCTAAATCTTCCTTAATAAGCTCTATTACCTTTTGGCGGCAGACATCACTAAATGCGTCACCATTGATGCTTTTAGCATATAAATTTGCTTCCTTAGCAAATTTGTCAAAAGCAGCTGCGTTATACCAACCTGCAGTACCAGGTTTCTTTTCAGTACCAGGCTTTTCAAAAAACACCCCAATAGTCGCTGCCCCTGAACCAAATGCAGCACTGATTCTTGAAGCAAGGCCATAGCCTGTTGACGAGCCAATTACTAATACTTTTTTTGGACCATTAGCAATTGGACCATGAGACTTAACATATTGAATCTGATTTTTTACATTTTCCTCACAACCTGTTGGGTGAGTGGTGGTGCAAATAAAACCACGAACTTTTGGAGTAATAATCATGCAAATTTTCTCTTAAAACTGGATTTAATACTACTGACAACGGAAGATTATCTCTTAAACCTTCTCTAAAAAAATAACCATGTTCAATAAATCATGTCTGACAAGAACATTTTTATGAACTCACTAGGTAAAATCTTACCATAAAAGACCTTTTTTTTAAATTACAAATATCCTAAATCTAGCTTTAGGTAACTTTAATTGTTAATTTCATTACATAAACCTTAATGTTTAATTATTTATGCGTCTTAAATAGCAATTTATGATAAACTAGCAAGCGTGATGTTTTTTTATTTTTTGTAAATCTTCTTATCCTCATGAGTAATAAAGTTTTTGGTATTTTTACTGGTATTATTTTAGTTATTCATCTCTTATTAGCTACTATTTTTGCTAATAACCAAATTGTCCAACCAGAACAGTGGCATTTTTTAGCAGACTGTTATCAATATTACCTTCAAGGAACTCCTTCCTATACAGGTGCTAATTTTCCGGGAATTGGACCTACTATTGGAGCTTTACCAAGCATTATTGCATCATTAACATTATTTTTATTTAAATCGCCTTTAGCTATCATGCTTGGCATTATTGTGCTTAGAATTGCGGCGTTTATTATTATTGTCTTATCGTTAAAGCCTTACTTTACTAATAAAACACTATCTTATTTAATCGTGCTTTTAGCGTTTTCACCATGGCTTTTATATGAAACAAGACTTACTGAGCAGGCTTTATTACTTTTTGGGGTGGCATTAATTTTTGCGCCACTAATGATGCTTCGTAAATTCTCTCTTGTTGAAGATGAATACCAAAATACTATGGAAGTATTAAAAGGTAATAAAATTCGTGATTTTGCGTATACCCTCTTACTTTTACTGGGCATTTATTTTAGTAGCCAGATAAGTTACCTTTCACTTGCGTTTATTATCCTCACTCTTATTTTATGGGTGCGCAATTTAATAAAGCTTTCACTTTATGGTATTTTTGCTTTTATCATTATTTGTGCCTACCCTACTTACACGACTATTACTGCTATAAACTCCAATCCTGAGCTTACTGGAGTATTTTTTAACAATCCTTCTTCAGGTAATTTTTGGCAGGCGCACATTTATCCAGTTTTAAAAACTTTTATCGATTGGTTTCGTTTAGGTTCTGCCTTTTTTCCAAGTTACATTATTAAAGGCTTTAATCCTCAAAATTTAACAACCTACCCAATTGAACAAATTATTTACTATGTATGGTTAATAGTACTTTATGCAGTGGGAACTATTACATTATTATTTAATCTATTAGTTTCAGGTTATACTTTTAAAAACAACTTAAAGAACATGTTTAGTTTTAAGCATATAAACCAAAAAGAACACTTTTTAATGTTATGTTCTTCTTATGCCCTATTAAGTATTATGATAGTAGTTGCCTTTACTCCTATTAAGATATCTTCTTTAGCACTTGGCGTTATGTTTCCTTTTGCTATTTTACCGATACTTGGACTAATTGCCGCCCATAAAGCATTAAGCAATCATACTCATATCATAATCTTAACTACTATTGCTATGTTTTTAATAGTTGTCTCTTTAGCTACGGCATCATCATCGGTCTACTTTGGTAATGCTCAAACTTTTATTGAACAATTTGCTAATGAAATGTAGTAAAAACTAAAGATTTATAATAACTTTTTCCCTTAAAGATACCTTCGCAGCAAAATATATAAAAATCTTTGCGAAGTAATTATTACTTTTGCTCTGTCAATCACATATTTTGCTATGACTTGATTATAATAGCTTTTTAAAAAAGATTGTTTGGTATCTTAACGTAAGCACTAAAGGATCAAAAAGTACGATGTTTAACAAGATTATCTTATGTTGTTTTATAGCTCTCCTTCTTCCTCAAATTTCCTATGCCAAAACACCCAAAAAAGTAACAGAATCACCAAGAATTACTTCTGCTTTTATTCCTTCTGGTTCTTTTAATGGCGTAGCCTATACTTTTGGGAGTAAAGAGTATGGCTATAATATGGATGAATATTTTAGACCAGCATCTACTGCAAAAATCATTACAGCTTTAGCGGCAACTCTTTATTTAGGACCAAATTATAAAATCGAAACACACTTAAAAATTGATCCTATAGCTGTTGATACCGTAAAAAATAAGCTTAAAATCGATAATGGCACCTTAAATGGTAATATCGAAATTGAATTTAGAGGCGATCCAACCTTAAAACGATATCACCTAACTCAGCTACTCTCTAGCCTTAAAAAAAGTGGTGTTAACCAAATTAATGGTGATGTTATTTTAAACTCAGGTTATTTTGCAGGTCATGATTATGCACCAGGCTGGTCATGGGATGACTTAACAAAATGCTTTACTGCTCCACCATCAGCTATTATTATTGATAATAATTGCGTATCAGTTAAATTAGTTGGTACTAAAATTGGTACAAGACCAACAGTTAGTTTCCCAAAAAATGTCCCTATTACCGTAAATGTAGATAATGTTGAGGTTGTGAAACCTTCAGAGTATTATGGTGGCTGCGCTCTAGAAGTAAATCGTGATACTAATAATGTTTATAACTTATCAGGTTGCATTCCTTTACAAAAACCTAATAAACCTTTAGGGTTATCTTTTGCGATTCAAGATACCAATCAGTGGGGAGTAGATATTATTACTAATATCCTTAATAAGATTAACATTAAAGTTAATGGTAACATTCGTGCCACTCGCAAAGCTGAAGGAGAATACATTAGCTTTGCTCGCTATAAATCAGAACCAATCAATAAACTCTTAAAAAGATGTCTTTACCGTAGTGTAAATCTTATTGCTGATAGCTTAGCAAAAACTATTGGTACTGTTTATTATAAGCGTCCTGCTAATTACCATATGGCATCAAGTGCGATTTATAACATTCTTAAAAAAGAAAAAATTGAATTAGGTAATGCTACTTTAGTTGATGGCTCAGGGCTGTCACCTCATAACTACATTACCCCTCGTCAGATGCTCAATGTACTTGAGTATATTGAAAGTCATGATGATAAGCTTGATTTAATTAAGCTTTTTCCTGTTGCAGGTGTTAATGGTACCGTATCAGGTCGTGGCAGTATGATGCGCCCACCTTTAGTCCAAAACGTAGCTGCAAAAACAGGAACCCTTAATGGCGTCTCAAATGTCGCAGGCTTTTTAACTACTACCACAGGTAAAAGAGCTGCCTTTGTATATTTCTTAAACAACTTATCCTACGATACCAAGACTCGTCAATTACTATCAGCACATCGTATTCGCCGTCCACATTATCCACATGAACGCATGATTCTTGAGCATATTTACGATGAAAAATTTGTAAAACATCCATAAAATTGTTTTTATAGATCTTTTCCCCCTTACTTATTAACATAAGTGAGGGGGGGGCGTGTGGATGGAATTTATTTGCCTTTTTACATCTTTTAATGCGATGCATTCTTCCTGAGGAGTTGCTAGTCTTTCGAATATTTCACTCATAACAGAATTTATTAGCAAATACATAGTTTCTTCGAGATTTTTGTAAAGCTATTCACTAAGAAGTACGGCATTGCTTTTTTAGTAGTCACTACTAAAGGTTCATTTTTTTTCAAAACATCATCTAAAACAGCAAATATATTTTTTCTAAAAGCTGTTACGTTCATATTCACATCTTTTTGTGGTATCACTTATACATAATGACTTAGATAATTAGCTTAAATCAAATAGTAAAGTAAATAATTGTTTTCTTTCTTTTTAGATGTGTTAAAGTATTTGCCAATAGATGCAAACAATCACAGCAATATTTTTAAATTAGTGTTAAAATCTCTATATTAAAGTTTTTATTCTTTAACTATTGTAGATTCATTTATTGTGAAGCTGTAAATATGAAAATAATTGAAAAATCCCATAAATTAGATAATGTCTGCTACGATATTCGTGGTAAAGTACATATCGAAGCTCGTCGCATGGAAGACGAAGGTCATCGAATCCTTAAGTTAAATATTGGTAATTTAGCGACTTTTGGGTTTGAGGCGCCTGAGGAGGTTGTTAAAGATATTATTCTTAACATGTCTCATAGTGAAGGTTATTGTGACTCAAAAGGGATTTTCTCAGCGCGTAAAGCCATAGCGCAATACTATCAACAAAAAGGTCTTAGAACTGTCGATTATGATGATATCTTCATTGGTAATGGAGCTAGTGAACTAATAGTTCAGTCTATGCAGGCATTACTTAATAATGGCGATGAAATTCTCGTACCTGCACCTGACTACCCTCTTTGGACAGCTGCTGTTAATTTAAGTGGTGGTAGAGCTGTTCATTATATGTGTGATGAACAGGCTGACTGGTTTCCAGATCTTGAGGATATCAAGAAAAAGATTACTCCACGCACTAAGGGGATTGTGGTTATCAATCCTAATAATCCAACTGGTGCCGTTTATTCTACGGAGTTTTTATTAGATCTTATCGAGGTTGCTCGTACTAATAATCTCGTTATTTTCTCCGATGAAATCTATGATAAGATTTTATACGATGATATTGCCCATCATAGTATTTGTACTTTATGCGATGATGTTTTAGTACTTACTTTTAATGGTTTATCAAAAGCATACCGCGCATGTGGTTTTAGACAAGGCTGGATGCTCATAAGTGGACCTAAGCAATATGCTCGTGGTTATATCCAAGGGCTAGAAATTCTAACCACTATGAGACTTTGCGCCAATGTACCAATGCAATATGGTATTCAAACAGCATTAGGTGGATATCAAAGTATTAACGAACTCATTCTACCAGGTGGTAGATTACGCCGTCAGCGTGATTTAGCTTATGAACTAATCAATCAAATACCAGGCCTAAGCGTGGTAAAACCAAAGGGCGCATTATATATGTTCCCTCGCATTGATCCAAAAGTTTATAAGATTAAAGATGACCAGAAAATGGTGCTTGATTTACTAAAACAGGAAAAAATGCTTATTGTTCAAGGCACAGGTTTCAACTGGCCAGCTCCTGATCATTTTAGATTAGTATTCCTTCCTCCTGAGGATGTGATTACTGATGCTTGCAGTAGATTAGCTCATTTCTTAAAAACCTATCACCAGAACTAAAGTTTATTTGAGCAAATTTTATTTATAATACTAATCCATAGCTAAGCATTGCTAAGCTATGGATTTTACATTTTTAATCTTCAAGGAATAACTATGCAAAGCACCTTTTTAGCCTGGATTTTTAGGATGCCCTTAATTAAACGCTGGGCACTTATGCATACTTTTCGTAAAGAAAATGTGGCAGAACATAGCCATCAAGTTGCTGTTATTGCCCATCTATTATGCGTTATAGCAAATCAATACAATAACGGCGATTTAGACCCTCAAAAAGCTGCAACTTTAGCGCTTTTTCATGAAATAAGCGAAACTAAGCTACAAGATTTAAACTCAAAAACCAAGTATCAAACAGCCGAATTTACCAAACAATTTAAGCTCTTAGAACATCTTGCAGAAGAAGAATGTGTAAATACTCTACCTAAAGAACTTATTAGTATTTATAGACCACTAATAGTTCAAACTGAGGTTGATGATAAGTACCGCAAAATTGTTAAAGCTGCCGATATCTTAAGTGCTTATATAAAAACTAAAGAAGAGATGCGTTATAACAATTTAGAATTTAAGCATGTAGAGGAATCTTTTAACCAAAAAATTGCCACTCTTGCGCAAGAATATCCTTATGTTCAGTTTTTTATCGACCATTTTATCTCATCATGCAATTGTACCGTTGATGAGCTTAGTGGTCTTGATGCCTCAAAATCATTACCCCCAAAGTAAGGTTATTAGATTTTTCTGAGGCGTGCTATAATAGCTATATTAAAGGTAAATTTACCTAATCTTTTATCTACTAAAGGTTGGCTCTTAACTTTTTATGACTAAGCTTAATCCAGAAACAGCAATATCTTTTATTACTGACTCTAAAGGGAATAAAACTCATGTTATTCTCCCTATGGAGCTTTATAAAGATATTTTAGCTTTAAAAGAGTTAATTACATCTGCTTCTGATTTGCAGGAAGATGCAGAAGTCTATACGCTTACCTCTAAAAATATTATAGCTCTAGGTTACCCTATGGCTGATAGACGCAATCCAAGCTTTATGGTACTAAAAGGCTCAAAAGCTTCACTTACGATTGTGCAATCACTAAGGCAACCTATTATTGATTTACGTAATGAACTAATTAACTCTTTAGTTTTAACTAAAGACACCTCTGAAAATTGTTATATTTTTACTAAGAATTACCTATTTTCTAGCCCTTCTATGGCCGCAAGTCTCATTGCCGGTAACTCTGCTAATGGACTAGAGAAATGGATTAATAAAAACGGTTTTACCCTTAAGGATTCAGGCTACGGGCTTAAACATTCTTAAGATTAGATACTAAGTAGGAAATATATGGGCTCATACTCCTTATCTAGCTTTAAAATAAGACTAATCTACTCTATTTTAAACGATCACCTTAACCAAGCTATGCCCTTAGATGTGGTATATGCCAACTATTTTAAAAAATTAAAGCTTCAACCTCAGGAACAAGCGTTAATTATTCGTCTTATAAATGATGTATTACGAAGATTAAATTATTACTGCCATATTGCAGGCTATAAAAAAATTAAGGACATTAAGCGCCATATCAATAAACTAATCCTAGTTATTCATATGGTGCATAAATGGCCTTTACCAAAAGATTTACCAGATACCGAAGATTTTAATTATCGCAAAGCAAACGAGCGCAAAAATGAAGCTGACGCTATCGATAACTTAAAATATGGTTGCCCTTTATGGCTTGATACTTTAGCCTATAAGGAATTAAAAGAACTTTGGGAACCTGTCAAAGAGCAATTAAGTGTAGAGCATAAGTGCTATATTAGAGTTAATACCTTAAAGATTAATATTGACTCTTTACGTAATGCACTAAGCGCTGAAAATATTAGCACATCTCTTTGCCCTGATGCGCAAGATGCCCTTGAGGTGACCTCAAATTGCTCGATCTTTCGTACTGAGTCCTTTAAACAAGGATTTTTTGAGCAACAAGATAAAGGATCACAACAAATCGCCAGATTTCTTGAAGTAACTCCTGGCATGAAAGTAGTAGATGCCTGCGCAGGATTTGGGGGTAAAACTTTACACCTAAGCGCCCTTATGCAGGGGAAAGGTACTATTATAGCCATGGACAATAAAGAATATAAACTTAAGGGGTTAAAAGAAAGAGCCAAACGAGCTGGAGCATTTAATGTTACTACTCGCCTGATCGATTCTACTAAAGTTATTAAACGTTTAAGTAAAACTCAAGATCGCGTCTTATTAGATGTACCATGCTCAGGTCTTGGCGTATTAAAGCGCAATTTTGATACCAAGTGGGTAGATAGAACTTTAGAAATTAAAGAGCTTATTAATATTCAGCGTGGTATTTTAGATCGCTACTCTGATATGACTAAAGTTGGGGGCAAATTAGTTTACTCTACATGCAGTATCCTCCCTTCAGAAAACTCTTTACAAATTAAGCATTTTTTAGCAAAGCATCATGACTTTATACTTGAAGATGAAAAACTAATCTTACCAGATGCCTCAACTGATGGCTTTTATATGGCAAGACTAGTTAGAGTAAAAGAAGATGAAGTACCCTCTACCAAAAATCTTACTGCTAATGAAGATTCATTAGAAGCTACTGATGACAGTAATGATAGTGATGCTAATAATGATGATAAGATTTAAGCTGTAACCATAAAGCTCAAGCTTAAGTTTAAATATACTAATAAAGCCTAAGGAAACCTTAGGCTTTAGTTTTATTTAATTATTTTGTTTTATCTTTGATGGTTTTGCGCTTAATTAAAACTTAATTTAGTGCGCCCAGTCTTTTTATCTCGAGATTTTCTTTCAGGAGAGCGAGAGTCTTTACGAGTATTGCTTCTACCAAAGCTATCACCGCTTTTATGAAAGTTCTTTCTGCGTCTATCTGTTCTTTCTCTAAAACGTCCAGAACCTGAAAATCCTTTATCGGCATAATCTTTATCAGCATAATAAACTCTAATCTCTAACGCTCTACCACAAACTCGGGCTTTCTTTAAAATATCTAAAGTTTCTTTTGGCATGCCTTCTGGTAAATCAATAGTAGTAAAGGTATCAAAAATATTAATGCTACCAATATACTTACTGTCAATCACCCCCTCATTAGCCACAGCACCTACTAATTGACCAGGTTTTAAACCATCTTTATGACCAACAGCTACACGGTAACGTACCATTTTTATATCCGGAAAATCTTTTAGCGCTTCAGGTTCAGCACTTGGAGCTGGCTTTCTTGTACGTTCTTTCATTTCATCAAAAGAACTTTGCTTAGGTTCTGGAGCTGATTCATCGATAAATAAGGGCTCATCACCTTGCACTAAACGAGCAAGAGCTGCGCATAAATCGATTGGATCAATAGCATCATCTGCTAATAACTCATTGATGATATCCTCATATACTGCTAAATCATCGCACTCTAAACTTGCTAAGATCTTATTCTTAAAGGCAGTTATTCTATGACGATTAATATCTTGTGTAGTAGGCATCTTCATAGGTTCAATTGGCTGCTTAGTAGTATGCTCAATTAAACGTAACATTCTTCGCTCCTTTGGAGAAACGAATAAAATAGCATCACCTGTTCTACCTGCTCTACCAGTTCTACCAATACGATGTACGTATGATTCAGGATCATATGGAATATCGTAATTAACTACATGGGTGATTCTTTCCACATCAAGACCACGTGCTACCACATCGGTAGCAATTAAAATATCTAACTGCCCATTACGTAACTTATCCACAATTTTTTCACGCATTTTTTGAGGGATATCACCATGTAAAGCCTCACAAGCATGACCACGAGCTGCAAGTTTAACGGCAAGTTCTTCAGCATCAGTCTTAGTGCGTGTAAAAATTAGGAGCGCATCATATGGCTCAACTTCTAATAATCTTGTCAGCGCATCAATCTTATGAAGCCCTGATACTAACCAATAACGCTGTCTTACAGTATTAGCAGTTTGAGTTTTAGAAGGAATCTTAATTTCTACTGGTTCATTTAAATAAGTTCTTGCTACACGTTTAATAACATCTGGCATGGTAGCAGAGAATAAAGCTATTTGGCGGTCTTTAGGACATTGCTCAATTATCCACTCTACATCCTCAATAAAGCCCATGCGTAACATTTCATCGGCCTCATCAAGCACTAAAGTTTGCAGGTTAGCAAGTTTTAATTTATCACGCTTAATAAGATCCATTACACGCCCAGGAGTACCTACTACAAGTTGTACTCCACGGTTTAGTGCCTTAATTTGTGTTTCATAAGATGCACCACCATAAATTGGTAATACATTAAACTTTGGTAAATACTTAGCAAATGACTGACAAGCCTCTGCACATTGAATAGCAAGTTCTCTAGTTGGAGCTAATATTAAAACTTGCGTCTTTTTGGAGTTTAAATCGATTTTGGATAAAAGTGGTAACGCAAAAGCAGCTGTTTTACCAGTACCAGTTTGCGCCTGCCCTAAAATATCTTTACCAAGAAGTAATGGTTCAATTGCTTTAGCTTGAATTGGTGATGGAGCCTCATAACCTAAATCTTTTATAGCTCGCAAAATCTCTTCTGATAAACCTAAATTATCAAACGATCCTGTTAATGATGCTTTATCTTGAGTATCACTTAAAACACTTGAGGTAAAATCATCAATATCTTCTAAGATATTAGTTTTATGCTGACATTCATCTTCAAGTTCTTTTAAATTAGCTAAAAGAGCTTCTACTGCTAAATCTTTTTCTTTCATGAATATTGTTTTTCCAAATAATGATATTACTTCTTTGCACAAACTATTGCCTATAAAAAGCATTAACCTGCTTTTATGGGTAATTAGTTTAGAACTAACTTTGAGATAAGCTTATGCTTTTTAATTCCAAACTTTTAAGACACTTTTATTGATTTAGCAGAAACCACTAATTCGTATAACTGCGCTTTTTTAGAAAAATCCCAACACAAAATCATCTAGGTAATCCTGGTACTTTTCTATATATTACGCGCCATTGAAATGAAAATTAATTGAAAAGATTAAGGATAGTTAGATGCAGGCAATTTTTTGCACACTAAAAACTTTTATTACTTAAAACATAAATATAAGTATCTTGTTTTATAAAGCCCGGTGATTATAAACTGAAAGCTGTAAAAAGTAAAATTTTTTGTGATGTTTATCAAAAAAAAGATCGGTATTTACTTTTGGCTTTTGCTTTTAGGTAAATTACTCAACAGCCTAAGAGTAAAGGAAAAACTAGTAAAAAATATTATCATTACTCTTGCGAAGGTTAATATTATTTGGTATTATTTTTGTGGTTTAAGTAAGAAGGTTTTTTGAATAACATGAAGTTAATAGCTTTACGTTCCCTACTAATGTCTCTACTACTATGTAACAATAGTCGTACGGGTTTTTAGTTGTCGAAAATATTCAAAAGGCTGATATAGGATTTCATGAACCCGTGCAAAATAGCGCGGGTTTTTGCTTAATTAGTACGCGCATTTGCACAGCTCAAAGGAGTTTTTTTAAATGTCAGATCAGGTGTTAATCTTTGATACAAGTCTTCGCGATGGCGAACAGGCATTAGCCGCAAGCTTATCCTTTAAAGAAAAATTGCAGATTGCGCTCACCCTAGAAAAACTCGGAGTTGATGTAATGGAAGTTGGTTTCCCAATTTCCTCTCCTGGTGATTTTGAGTCGGTGAAAAACATTGCTAGCATTATAAAAAATAGCACTGTTTGTGGTCTTGCTCGTGCTCTGGAAAAAGATATTGACGCAGCTTACCAAGCCTTAAAAGATGCTGCTAATTACCGTATTCATTGCTTTATTGCTACTAGTGATATTCATGTAAAAGAAAAGCTCCATAAAGATTTTGATGCAATTGTTGATATGGCAGTAAAAGCAATCAAGTATGCTCGTAACAGAGCTCCTGATGTAGAGTTCTCTTGTGAAGATGCAGGTAGAACCCCTATTGATCATCTTTGCCGTATTGTTGAGGCTGCTATCGATGCAGGGGCGCAAACTATCAATATCCCTGATACTGTTGGTTATACTCTTCCGTATGAATTTGGTTCCATTATTGAAACATTGTTTAACCGTGTCCCAAATATTGATAAAGCACGTATCAGTGTGCACTGTCATAATGACCTTGGTATGGCAACTGCTAATTCTTTAAGTGCCGTATTAAAGGGAGCGCGTCAAATTGAATGTACTGTTAACGGTATTGGTGAACGTGCCGGTAACTGCTCTTTGGAAGAAGTAGTTATGGCCATGAAAACCCGCAGCAGTTACATGAATGTACATACTAACATTAACTGTAAGGAAATAGCTCATGCCTCCCAGATTGTTAGTCAAATTTGTAATATGCCAGTTCCTGCTAATAAGGCTATTGTTGGTGCTAACGCTTTCTCTCATAGTTCCGGTATTCATCAAGACGGCGTGTTAAAGAATCGTGATACCTATGAAATCATAACTCCTGAAAGTGTAGGCTTTAATACTAATAACCTTAACTTAACAGCTCGTTCAGGTAGACACGTTATCGCTCATAGATTATCTTTACTTGGCTATAAAGAAGGTTCTTATGACCTTGATAATGTCTATACTCGCTTTAAGGAACTTGCCGATCTTAAAGGTCAAGTATTTGATTACGATCTTGAAGCTTTATTATTCTTTAGCCAAATTCAAGAAGAACCAGAACAGTTTAAACTTGAATACTTAACAGTATTAAGTGGTGGAAAGAATGTTATTCCTACTGCAAGCTTAAAGATGCGTATTGGCGATGAAGTAGTATCTTATGCTACAACCGGTAATGGTCCTGTTGATGCGGTTTATCAGGCTATATACCATTTAACAGGTTATGCTGATGATATTAAACTTGAAAAATATGACATAAAATCCAAAGGCGAAGGTAAAGATGCCTTAGGTCAGGTAGATATTATTGTTAATTACAAAGGCAAAGTATTCCATGGTATGGGTCTTGCCACCGATATTATTCAGTCATCAGCTTTTGCGATGATTCATGCTTGTAATTCAATATATCGTTCAAATTTGATCGCTCTTGAAAAACAAAAGCACCACGATATTGAATTTGTGAATAAGTCTTGTGAATTAGGCAATAAACCTTAATAGTTATTATTTGGTCTATATGTGTTAATATAGACCATTATTTTTTAATTGATTATTTTTACGTTGTTTTAAATAAGTTTTTTATCAAAAAAATTTATCCATGGAGAAATAAAATGTCTCAGGCGTACAATATTGCAGTATTACCAGGTGATGGTATAGGTCCTGAAGTAATGGATCAAGCAATTAAAGTTTTAAATGCCATTAGCTCAAAATTTAATGTTGAGTTTAACTATAATCAGTGTCTAGTAGGTGGAGCTGCCATCGATGCTAAAGGATGTCCTCTTCCTGAAGAAACTTTGCAAGCTTGTGAAGCTGCTGATGCTATTTTATTTGGTTCTGTTGGAGGACCTAAGTGGGATAACTTACCACCTGATAGCCGTCCTGAGCGTGGGGCTTTATTACCTTTACGTAAACACTTCAAACTATTTTGTAATTTAAGACCTGCACAAATTCATCAAGGTCTTAACAGCCTTTCCCCATTAAGAAGCGATATTGCAGCTAAAGGCTTTAATATGGTATGTGTGCGTGAATTAACTGGTGGTATTTATTTTGGTCAGCCAAAGGGCCGTCAAGGTTCTGGCAAAGATGAAATGGCTTTTGATACTGAAGTTTACCATCGTTATGAAATTGAACGTATTGCGAAAATTGCCTTTGAAAGTGCTCGTTTACGCAATAAAAAAGTTACTAGCGTTGATAAATCAAATGTATTGCAAAGCTCTATCTTATGGCGTGAGGTAGTAACTGAAGTTGCTAAAGATTATCCTGATGTAACTTTAAATCATATTTATATCGATAATGCTACTATGCAGTTAGTAAAAGATCCTGCACAGTTTGATATCCTCCTTTGTAATAATATCTTTGGTGATATCTTATCTGATGAATGCGCTATGATTACAGGTTCAATGGGTATGCTTCCAAGTGCTAGCTTAAATGAAAATGGCTTTGGTTTATATGAACCAGCTGGTGGTAGTGCTCCTGATATTGCAGGTAAAAACATTGCAAACCCAGTTGCCCAAATTCTTTCTGCTGCTTTAATGCTTAGATATAGCTTTAAACTTGAAGATGCTGCTAAGGCTATTGAAAATGCCGTATCAGCTGTACTTGCAGATGGTTATTTAACAGGTGATCTAATGGCCAGTGGTACTGCAAAACATGAAGTACAAACTACTAGCTCAATGGGTGATTTAATCGCAAATAAGATTAAGGAATTATAAAATGGGTAAGACCTTATATGATAAAGTTTACGATGCTCATGTCGTATGCGCAAACGAGGGCGAGACTCCAATTCTTTATGTGGATCGCCATTTACTCCATGAGGTAACTAGCCCTCAAGCTTTTGCCGGTTTAGCTCTACATAACCGCCCGGTTCGTAGACCAAATAGAACTTGGGCAACAATGGATCATAATGTATCAACATTATCATCAGATATTAACGCCTGTGGGGAACTTGGCAAAATTCAGATGCAGACTCTTATTGATAACTGCGCAAAATTTAATGTTCCTTTATATGGTCTTGGTCATAAGTGGCAAGGTATTGTTCATGTTATAGGACCGCAAATTGGTGTTACCCTTCCAGGTACTACCTTAGTTTGTGGTGATTCCCACACTGCAACTCACGGTGCTTTTGGGGCACTGGCTTTTGGTATTGGTACAAGTGAAGTTGAACACGTACTCGCTACTCAAACTATTAAACAAGCACGCCTAAAGAATATGAAAATTGAGGTAACAGGAACTTTACCTCAAGGCCTAAGTGCCAAAGATATTATTTTAGCAATCTGCACAAAATTAGGCACAGCAGGTGGTACAGGCTATGCCGTAGAATTTACTGGATCTGCTATTAAGGATCTAAGCATGGAAGGTCGTATGACCCTTTCAAATATGGCTATTGAAATGGGTGCTAAGGTTGGTATGATTGCGCCTGATGAGGTAACTTTTAATTACCTTAAGGATCGTCCATTTGCACCAAGTGGCAAGGTTTGGGATGAAGCTGTAGCTTACTGGCAAACTCTTAAGAGCGATGATGATGCTGTATTTGATAAAGTAGTGACTTTAGATGCCTCAAGCTTAAAGCCTATGGTTACCTGGGGTACTAATCCTGGTCAAGGGATGTTTATTGATGATCTTATTCCAGCAACAGAAGATTTCACTGATGAAATCGAAAAAGCCTCATGTGCTAAAGCTTTGGCATATATGGATCTTGCGCCACATACTAAGATTACCGATGTAGCTATCAATAAGGTATTTATCGGTTCATGTACTAATGGTCGTATTGAAGATATGAGAGCCGCTGCTGCCGTTATTAAAGGACGCAAGGTTGCCCCAACAGTACAGGCTATTGTAGTACCAGGTTCTTGGGAAGTAAAAACCATTGCGGAAAGTGAAGGTCTTGATAAGATTTTCATTCAGGCAGGTTTTGAGTGGCGTTTACCAGGTTGCTCAATGTGCTTAGCTATGAATAGCGATAAGGTTCCTCAAGGTGAACGCTGCGCTTCAACTTCTAACAGAAATTTTGAGGGTAGACAAGGTCGTGGGTCAAGAACTCACCTTGTAAGTCCTGCAATGGCTGCTGCCGCTGCAATTGCTGGTCACTTGGTTGATGTTAGAGATTTTTAGGAGAAATCATGCAAAAATTTACTTGTCATACAGGTTTAGCTGTGCCACTAGATGCTGCTAACGTTGATACCGACCAGATTATTCCTAAACAATTCCTTCAGGCTGTTTCTCGTCAAGGATTTGGTAAGCATTTGTTTAACGATTGGCGTTATTTAGATGAAGCAGGGACTATTGAAAACCCGGACTTTATTCTTAATGCTCCTCGTTATAAAGGTGCTAGCATTTTAGTTGCCCGTGAAAACTTTGGTAATGGCTCTAGCCGTGAGCATGCCCCTTGGGCTTTAGCTGACTATGGTTTTAAGGCAATCATTGCTTCTAGTTTTGCGGATATTTTTTACAATAACTCTTTAAATAATGGGTTATTATTAGTAAAACTTACCCCGGAAGAAGTCCAAAAACTTCATGAAGAAATCAATAAGCATGAAGGACAAAAGATTACTGTTAATCTTGAGGATATGACCGTTACTTGCAATGAACTTAAGTTTAGCTTTAAGCTTGATCCATTTAGAAGATATTGCCTCTTGAATGGTCTTGATAATATAGGCTTAACTTTACAGCATGAAAATGAAATTAGTAAATTTGAGGATCTTTTAAAGCCTTGGATCTAATTTCTTGCCAGGCTACCCTTTTTGGGGTAGCAAGCTGTAATTTTTGAAGTTTTTATCTTTTTAAAGATTCAGATTGCACATTAAAAATCCCCTCTTTACTATTTTGTCCAGTAAAGAGGGTACATATCAATTGTGTAGGGATTTTTTTTGTTTGCTTGTTTTTTGCTTGCTTGTTGTTAATAGCAGTTATAGTCTGACATATATAACTTTCTTGGAGTAACGTTAGGATCTAAGGAATTAATTAAATCTCTAAGGTCGCGACTTAAACGTCTACTATTTCTTACTAAACAATCATAACGTTTGCCGCAATCTTTAGCCTTTTGGCTCTTTTTATCCTTCTCATGCTTTAAGCAACGATCGCTTTTACGCATTTCATCATCAAAATAAGCTAATTTACTATCGGCATCATAAATACTGGCATATGCGGCCACAGCATTTTCATGGGCTCTAAAATAAGGCATATTGCTTACAATTGTGTCAACGGTTGTAACGTTAATATCCTTATCTCTACCATGCGCCTCAACCTCTTGCAAAGTTTGTTCAAGCTGCGGTCTAATTTTATATAAATAAGCTACATTACTATCAAGATATCTATGAAGGCGATATAAATCATGTTCATATAAAAGCTCTACATGGCTACTAATAAGATCATCAACGTATTGTAAACTTTGGTGCGCTGCAAAATAATTAACGCCTCGCTGATATACCTTATAAAACTCATGTTTATTATCAGCCACATCACAAATATCGCTTATATTTTTTCCACTTGCACCTAAGTCCCAAGCTTTATTTACTGTACAAAACTCATTGGCCCCACTTTTACGGCCATTATTATAAGCTACTACATCAACATGAACATATTCACTGCAGGCATCAAGGTAGCTTTTTATTTTAGTTGAAGCTATGCCATGTCTGCCATCCTCAAAACCTACATTTTCCCAATTAGCAGCTCGGCATTCATCCTCATTCATTACAGCGCATCCAGGTAACATTACTGATAATGACAATAAAAATGCCATTAATTCATTATATTTTCTCATGAGTAATCCTTACTTTTTTGAAGATTCGTGCATAAATGTGAAAAAAAATTTCATTATTCATACACGCCCCCTTGATACTGAAAGGTTTTAAAACCATTATCACTCCTTTTTGGGAGTGGTATTCTTAAATTAGAGCATGCAGACATGATCATATCCTTTATATTTTTTATATTTCTAAAGCCATAAGCCTTACGAACTGGCAGGTTTATTTTATTATTCATAATTTCAGTTCTAGCTTGAGCTTTATAATATTTAAGATACGTTTTTCATGACGTTTAATTTTTCAGCAGGCTCTTTAAAAATCTCAATACAATTATCTTCCACTTTTTGTAAGAAGTCATCTAACTCCTTTTCAGCTTCTTCTACATCGTCTAACTCAAAGATAAGACATAGAGGTTCTTTAACAGTATAAGCCTTAAAAAGTATCTGGTGTTTATCAACAATAAAGTCCAGCTTGGATTTTTGTGAAGAAGTAAAATTCTCAGGTGCTTTACCTAAGGCATAAGAAGAACCTTTGAGTTATTGGCAAAGCTTCTTCGCCAATTCTTTTTCCCCGCATAAATTATCATTACCAGCTGTGTGACCACTCTTACTTTTATTATATTTCTGTTTTATTTCTTTATTAGTTTCATGCCGGTTATTTCTACGCACTACATCTAATGACTCATTAGCTCATCCAACCACATGGAAAGTATCTATGCATCTTGTAGCATGAGAAATATACCTGGCAATGCTTGCATCAATCCATTTGCTCCATCTAAAGATACGTTTTTAATTGATAACCGTTGCACTTGTGTAAGCTCTTTGAAGAAACTATTTAGGGTCTCTGTATCATGTCCTTCTTTTACTCATACAACTTCATTTGTATCATGATTGATGACAACTGTTACATATTTATACCTATTGACGTATGATATCTAATCCATCCCAATATTGACCAAATCATTGTAACGAACTCTTGAGTCTGGCTCTTAATAATCTTTGGTTCTGCTTATGCAACGCATTATCTCAGATGCAAAACTTTTACATACTCTCAAGCCAGATAGTGCTTCTGTTAAATCAAAGAACTTTGTAAAAATCAATATTCTTTGCTACACACTCTTTGAGTCTTGGCAAATATTTCAGTTATTGTAGCATCTACATCAAATCCTCTATCCTCAACAAGTGTTTGAACTGTCATACACAGGACATTTCTGACCATAAAAATAACCTATAATCTAAGGATTTTAGCCCCTTTATCACCGGTTAAATATTCAACATTTTCTAAAGATGCATTATTGACATTAACATTTTTAAAAGTACTGTATCAGATGTTGCCATTTTTTCCTTCAAGAAAGTTTTTTATTTTACTAATACATGGCATTTCAAATAAATGATCCCTTTCTCTATTAATATCTAACCCTGATAAAATTTCAATTTAGGCTTATCTTACCATTTTGTCTGTTATTATTTTTTTTAGATTCTGGCTCTTTTTTCGACACTTATGCACGAAGAGCCTGTTTTTTTATTTTTAGATAAATTATCTTGTTACTCTAAACGTACATAATAAAAAGAAGCAACAAAAAAATAGCAAAAACGATTGTTAAAATTTGCTATAAATCTTATTTTTACTAGCTTGCTTATACTGTTAATTCATCTTAGCAGATGATCTTTTTCAAAAAACTCCTCCTTTATTACATAATACCCTGGAGCTTTATAAGTTTTTAATATGGTAAGTGAGGTTTTATTCATTAATCATTACTATTTACCTTATAATAAAAAGATAGAAAGATTGTTATTTTTAATGATAACTTTTATGTTTTAGTAATCATAATGAGGTTTTTATGACTAATGCATCTGCTCAGCTTTATACCTTAACCAATAATTGTGGCACAAAAGTTACTATTATGGATGTGGGTGCAACTTTAGTTGACTTTAGAGTTTTTATCCCCAAAATTAACCAAGAGCGAAGCGTAATACTAGGCACCTGTAAAGAACTTTATTCTCATCAGCAGTTATATATGGGCGCTACTATTGGGCGCTTCGCTAATCGTATCGCAAATGGTTTATGTACTATTGAAGGTGTGCAATATCATATAGAAACTCGCAAAGGTGAAAAACACTCTTTACATAGTGGTGATCATAGCTTTGATAAAAGAGTATTTGAAGTTGTGGCACTTACCCCTAATAGCATTACTCTTACCACCCACTCACCACACCTAGATCAAGGTTTTCCAGGTGATGTAACACTTATTGTAACCTATACTCTTGATGATACTAATGGTCTTAAGATTACTTATGAGGCTACTACCACCAAGGCAACGCCTTTAAATATTACCAATCATGCTTATTGGAATTTAAATGGTGATGCCGATAGTGCTTGTGCCTCAAATTTTGGGCATGAAGTTACCATTCCTGCTGATTTTTATCTTCCTCTAGATAATGAATCTATACCAACTGGAGAATTTAAAGCAGTAGACGGCACTATTTTTGATTTAAGAAATAAAGTAACTATAACTCCTGAGTTACTGGCAAACGAGGCGTTAAAAGCAACTAAAGGCTATGATCACCCTTATATCTTAAATAAGAACAATGGGAAAGATGGCGTAATAGTAACAAGCGCTGATAAACTTTTGCAATTATCAGTTAAAACTGATTACCCGGCTGTACATTTTTATACAGCCAATTACTTTACTAATGCCCCTACTCGCCGTGGTAATGAATCGTATCATGACTTTGCGGCTATTGCTATTGAACCTGAGTATTATCCAAACTTTGTGAATGAACCAAACTTTACTAAAGATTGTCCTTTAGTAACTCCTGAGAAACCTTTAAAGAAATTCATTTACAACAAGATAAAGACTATTTAAAAAATCTTTTGCAAGTATTATGTGATACATAACGCTTTTTTTAATTTTTATTAGATTATTGCAGATAATCAATGTTGCAGAAAGGTAGCTAATTTACTTATAATCACAACAACTTTTAACCTATCTAATCAAAAAAAGAATGAACAGTTACAATAAAGAAGAAAGACGAACATTTATCCGAGTTGAATTACCAGTAAAATGCTCTATTTTAGCTGATAATACTACTATAAGTGCTGATTGTTTAAACATAAGCGCAACAGGAATGTGTATATCCTTAAGTTCTGGCAAATTATCCATTGGACAAATAATTCATGTGCATCTTGAGGATAATGATGAAGGGGTTCCTGCACTTAATGCTCAGGCTAAAGTCGTAAGAATTATTGACCCCAAAATTGGGCAATATGGTATTCAGTTCTTACATACTTCTTAATAGTTTCTAAAGCTTACTTAAGAAAAAGATTTTCTGAAAGTATTTTTTTATAATGCAACGTAGGTGAAGATTAACATCTTCACCTACTTATGTTTTTAAGTAAATTTGCTCTTATTGAGCGCCGCTTCTAAGCTGGAAGATTAGCTTTTGAGCGGTACATGAAAACTCAAAACTTCCCTTACGAGTAAAGGTATCATTTTGAGCATCTTCATATTTAATAGCTACATTACTGTCAGCCTTTTTAGCTGCTTCTTGATATTTCTCAAAAGTTGCTAAAACATCTTCTTTATTGCCCTTTAGCTCAAATTCATACACAGTATCATCTTCATGAATAACTGTGCCTATTTCAGCTGTGCAACCGCAATCTGTGCAACATTCCTTAAAAATTTCATCAGCCATATAGCATCCTTATTATGTTAAAAGTTAATATTTAGTTTTTTACCCAATATCAAATCATCACTTTCTATTGTAGCTTATTTAGCTTCATTACGTGCTCTTTTTAAGTAAGATTTATTATCACTTTAATAAAAAAACACGACCACAAGAGCAAATATGAAATTTACTAACGAAGCACCTAAAGAAGTCTTTTTTAACATTGGATCCAAAGCGCCATCAGTATTTTTTATGTTAATACAAAAAAATGAGGCTTTAATTAGTGGAATAAAGGCAATAAGCATTATTACTAACGCATAGATATTGGCAATTATCGTTAAGGCATATACTGCAACTATTATAGTAAGCATTAAAAGCGCAAGATGATAATACTTCCCGCCTTTCAGCCCAAGCTTTACGACTATTGACCTTTTACCAGTTACTCTATCTGATTGATAATCTCGCAAATTATTAACATTTAATACCAAAACACTCATAAACCCTGATAAAGCACCAAGCGAAATAGCTAAATATGAAATATCTTTTGCAATCATATATTCGCTCCCAAGCACCGAGACAAGGCCAAAGAAAATAAAGACACTTATATCACCAAGCCCCTTATAACCATAAACTAAACCTACGGTATAAGTAATGGCTGCAACTACTGCTAATGCCCCTAACACTAAAAATAATAAGAGCGCCGTAATATCTTGATAAAAACATAAGGTAACGGCAATTATACCTGAAAGTAAAGCAAGAGCTGTTATAACAAGTATCCCTATTTTTAATTCCTTAAGCGTCATAGCACCTGTTACAATACCACGCTTAGGACCTATGCGCTCCTTATTATCAACCCCTGATAAGGCATCGCCATAATCGTTCGCAAAATTTGAGAGAATTTGCAGTAATAAAGCTGTAAGGAGTATAAAAAAGGCGCATCCAATATAAAAGGTAATATTATTAATTAGCTCCCCTTTATTTACTCGATAAAGTTCACTTCCTCCTAAAAACAGCCCTAAAATCACTCCTGAAAGTGATAATGGTAAGGTACGCAATCTGGCAGCTACTAGCCACTTACTGATATTCATATTAGCCTCTATCAAGGTTGTTAAAAGATGAAATTTTAGTTTTAGGGAAAGTTTTAGTTTTTGCTATGGCACAATAGAAAAGTGCCATAGCAAATCAGCGCATTATCAATTATCCATTTCGTTTAAATTGATACTTTGATTATGCAATTTACGTAATGTACTGCGGTGACCAACACTTATGATAATGGTATCTTTAAGCTCTTCTTTAATCATGCGATAAAGTAATAACTCATTATCCTCATCTAAAGCACTAGTTACCTCATCTAAAAATACAACATCAGGTTTTAATAAAAGCACTCGTAAGAAAGCAATACGCTGCTGCTCACCTAAAGAGAGAATATGACTGTAATCATCAATTACATCTAAGCTCTTTTTTAAGTATGACAAGCCCATCTTTTCAAGGTAAGTATCAATCTTCTCATTAACATCACTTAAACTATTGGGATATAAAATACCAGAACGTAAAGTACCTAATGGCATATAAGGTTTTTGGCTTAAAAATAATATTTTTTTCTTAGCATCTAAAAATATTTGCCCTTTAGCATATGGCCAAATACCTGCCATAGTACGCAATAAAGTAGACTTACCACAGCCGCTATGACCTTGAATAAGTAAAGAATCACCTTTAGCTAGTTGTAGCGTTAAATTGCAAACTAACATTGTACCATCAGGCTTATAAATACTTAAATCTTTAACTCCGACAATCTCAGAAGTTTGCACTTGTGGTTTTTGTAAATGTTCTGCTGATTTCATGCTAGCTTCAAATAAAGAAAGACGGTCTATTACAGCTTTCCATTCAGCTAAGCTGCTAAAATTTGAGATTAAGGTAGATAAAGAATCTAACACTTTACCAAAAGCAGAATTTATCTGCATTAAATCACCAATAGTTAATAACTTACTAAAATACATTGGTGCTGAGATTAGAATCGGAAAAATTACCGCAGTTTGCATATAACCTAAGGTAAAGAAACCTAAATCCTTAGTCTTTTTAATCAAATTTACATAGTTTGCTACTACATCAAAAAATAAACTATTAAAGCGTTTATTTTCCTCTTTTTCACCTTTATATATTGCAACGGATTCGGCATTTTCACGTAGACGAATTAAACTGAAACGAAAGTCTGCCTCAAAACGTTGTTGTCTAAAATTTAATAATACTAATGGTCTCCCCATTAAGAAGGTTATTAACGTACCAAGCACGGCATAAATTAACGCTAAATAAAATAAGTAACCATCAGGTAAATTTATATCTACCCCCATAACCGAAAAACTTACAGCTTTAGATAACCCCCATAATATCACCCCAAAGGTTACTAACATGGAAATATCTGTAATAATGCTAATGGTTAAAGTGATAGTTAAACTTACAAATTGATTTAAATCATCGGCAATACGCTGATCGGGGTTATCAGTCTTTTTATCGGTAAGCTGCACGCTATAATAATTACCATCACGTAAATATCGGGCTAAATAATGCTCGGTAAGCCATTTACGCCATCTGATAATTAATGCTGAAATCACATAGGCTCGATAAACATAAGTACAAACATGTAGTGTTGCTAAAAAAACAAAGAGCCATAATCCAGCAATAAAACCATCAAGATTATAGTTTTGTACATTATCCCAAAACTCTTTATACCAATCGTTAAATTGTTTAGCAAGTACTATTACCGCAACAGTAAAGGCAACAATTAACAGCAATAACACCCAACTAAATAAACTATCTTTAGATTTCCAATAAGGTATGGCTATGGTAAAAAACGCTTTTATTGAACAAAGGAGCGATTGACTTTCATGAGCGTCAGGCTTTTGTCCATCATGCCTGCGTTCCCCAAATACATTGGCTTTTATATAAGGTTGCGCTTTTTTAAATTTTTTAAAAAACATTACATAATCTCTTTTAATAAACGGTTTTTACTTCTTTAGAGTAAGCTTGCTACCCAATTAGTTCCCTAGTTGTTAGTAACTTTTTATATTTTAAGTTGAAGTTTTATGCTGTAAAGCTTTTTATTTCTAAGCTTAAAAAAAAACTATAAAAATATCGAGCATTTCAAAGATTAGTAATCTTGAAGGTATATGATAAAGATAGCAAAAAAGCATGGCATGAGATGTTGGTAAAAAAAATCCCTCAAGAACTTGAGGGATTGCGGTAAAACTTAATGCTTACTTCTTAACAGCTTCCTTAAGAGCTTTACCAGGAGTAAATGTAGGGATATTGCAAGCTTCGATAGTGATTTCTTCACCAGTACGAGGATTGCGCCCCTTTCTTGCATTGCGATGGTTTATCTTAAAGGTACCAAAACCAAACAATGTTAAGCTTTCTCCGTCACTTAACTTATCAGTAATAATATCTAAAGTAGCGTCTAAAAAACTTTGAGATTGGCTCTTTGACAATCCGGTTTTTTCAGCGATTAAGTTAATAAGGTCTGTTTTGTTCATACGAAGTCCTACAACATTTAGCCTTCTTGTTAATAATGACAATATGCTTAGATTTCCTAAGCTTAAGTTTTTGGGAAAATAATTACCAATCAAACTATTTAACTTTTTTAGTAAGATTAACACCTTACTCTGGTATTAAACAACCAAATCTCTTAAGGTAAATAGTATTCTCCTATCTAAAATTACATACTAAGTTAAAAAAAAACAAACAATTTTTAACTAAATATTCAATAAAGAGCACTTTTAAAGTTAAATTTGCGTACATACTCACATTTTACAGCTTTTTAAAGAGGTGTTACATAACTTAGATTTAGTGATTTTCTACTCCCTTGTTTGTAACATAAAAGTTTTTAACTCCTGCGCCTTAACAGCTTATGTTTCTTTAAAAAATTAACAGTAGTAAGTTAGTTTCATTGCCGTAATGACGATTATTTTTTTGTAAAACTTATGGTAAAACCATGCGCAATTTTGTACAATTAGCACAAATTTTGCTTTATAAAATATTTGTTTATTTTATTTAGTTCATCAATCTTTAAATTCAATTTGAGGTTCTTAAGTAAATGGATAACGCTCGTCCTATTCGTAGAGCTCTTATCAGTGTTTCTGATAAGACTGGTGTAGTAGATTTTGCTAAAAAATTAGCTGACCGTGGAGTTGAAATTCTATCAACAGGTGGGACTGCTAAGCTTCTTGCTCAAGCTAATATTAGAGTTACAGAAGTTAGCGATTACACAGGCTTCCCTGAAATGATGTCAGGTCGTGTTAAAACTCTCCACCCAAAAGTTCACGGTGGTATCTTAGGTCGTCGTGGTATCGATGATGAGGTTATGGCTCAGCACGATATTAAACCTATTGACTTAGTTGCGGTAAACTTATATCCATTTGCAGCTACTGTTGCCAAACCTGATTGCACTATTGAGCTTGCTGTTGAGAATATTGATATCGGCGGTCCTACTATGGTAAGAAGTGCGGCTAAGAACTTCAAAGACGTTACCATTGTAGTAAATGCTCGTGATTATGACCGTGTGATTGCTGAAATGGATGCTAATAACGGTTCATTAACTTATGAAACTCGTTTTGATTTATCAATTGCCGCATTTGAGCATACTGCTAAATACGATGGCATGATAGCCAATTACTTTGGGACTAAAGTTCCAAGCTATGGCATTAAGGAAGAATGCTCTTGTGATTCAAAATTCCCTCGTACTTTCAATTGCCAGTTTACTAAAAAACAAGATATGCGTTATGGCGAGAACGGTCACCAAAAAGCTGCTTTCTACGTTGAAGAAGGTAATACCAATGCAAGTATCTCTACTGCAAATCAGCTCCAAGGTAAGGCGCTTTCTTATAACAATATCTCCGATACCGATGCAGCTTTAGAGTGCGTAAAAGAATTTAAAGAACCTGCTTGCGTTATCGTTAAACATGCTAACCCTTGTGGTGTTGCTCTTGGTAGTGATATTTTTGAGGCATACACTAAAGCATTTGCAACCGACCCTACTAGTGCTTTTGGTGGCATTATTGCATTTAACCGTGAACTTGACGGTAAAACAGCCCAAAAGATTATTGATAATCAGTTCTGCGAAGTAATTATTGCACCAAAGGTTTCTGATGAGGCTAAGAGTGCTGTTGCCGCTAAAAAGAATATCCGTCTATTAGAATGTGGTTTCTGGGAAGGTAGAGTTGCAGCTCTTGAATATAAGAGAGTAACTGGCGGCTTATTAGTACAAGAAGCTGATACTGACTTTGTTAAGAAAGAGGATATTAAGGTTGTTACTAAATTACAGCCTACTGAGCAAGAACTTGATGAATTACTCTTTGCTATGAAGGTAGTTAAGTATACTAAGTCAAACGCTATTGTTTATACCAGAGACCGCCAGACTATCGGTATTGGTGCAGGACAGATGAGCCGTGTATTCTCAGCCGAAATTGCTTGCATTAAGGCAGAGCGTGAAGGCTTAAAGATTGAAGGTTCAGTAATGGCATCTGATGCATTCTTCCCATTCCGTGATAGCGTTGATGCTGCAGCTAAGGCTGGTATTAAGTGCATTATTCAACCAGGTGGTTCCATCAGAGATCAGGAATGTATCGATGCTGCTAATGAACACGGCATGGTAATGATATTTACTGGTATGCGCCACTTCCGTCACTAATTTGTTTAACTTATAATTAAGGGATCTCAGATCCCTTTTTTACTCAATTATTTTATGGAATACTTATGAAAGTTTTAGTAATCGGTAATGGTGGTAGAGAACATGCACTAGCTTGGAAAGCAGCTCAATCTAAGCTAGTTGATACTGTTTTTGTAGCCCCTGGTAATCCTGGCATTATGCGCGAGGATAAAATTAAACTTATCAATATCGGAGTAACTGATATTGATAAATTAGTAACTTTTGCTAAAGATGAAAAAATTGATTTAACCATTGTAGGTCCTGAAGCTCCATTAGTTATTGGGGTAGTTGATGCTTTCAAGACTAATAACTTAACTATTTTTGGACCAACAGAAGCAGCAGCTCAGCTTGAAGGTTCAAAATCATTTACTAAAGACTTCCTTGCTAGACACCATATTCCAACTGCTCATTACCAAGTATTTACCGAAACTGATAAAGCATTAGCCTATCTTGATAAAGTTGGGGCACCAATTGTAATAAAAGCTGATGGCCTTGCTGCTGGTAAAGGTGTTATTGTGGCGATGGATCTTGTTACAGCTAAAGAAGCAGTAACAGATATGCTTTCAGGTAACGCTTTTGGCTCAGCAGGTTCAAGAGTAGTAATTGAAGAATTTCTTGAAGGTGAAGAAGCCTCATTTATCGTTATGGCCGATGGCACAAATGTTGTGCCTATGGCAACAAGTCAGGATCATAAGCGTATTGGCGATGGTGATACCGGCTTAAATACTGGAGGCATGGGTGCCTACTCACCTGCACCGGTAGTAACTGATGAGGTATTTAAGAAGGTAATGGATCAGGTAATCATGCCTACCATCAACGGTATGAAGAGCGAAGGCAATCCTTATACCGGCTTTTTATACGCAGGTCTTATGATCGATAAGAACGGGAATCCAAAGGTTATTGAATTTAACTGCCGTTTTGGGGATCCAGAAACTCAGCCTATTATGATGCGTATGCAAAGCGATTTAGTTGACCTTTGCTTAAAGGGGGTCAATGGCGAGCTTGCAGGTGAGGTTGCTCAATACGATAAGCGTGCTGCTGTTGGGGTGGTATTAGCTGCCAAGAACTATCCTGGTAAGCCACAAACTGGTGATGAAATCTTTGGGTTAAAAGATTCTTATCCTGAATATCAAAAAGTATTCCAAGCAGGTACAGCTTTAAAGGATGGCAAACTTGTTACCAATGGTGGTCGTGTATTATGCGCAACAGCCCTGGGTGATAGCGTAAAGGAAGCTGCCCAAAGAGCATATGAACTTGCTAAAACTATTACTTGGAAAGATGTTTATTATCGTAAAGATATCGCTTATCGTGCTATTGCCCGTGAAGAGCAGTAATTTATGTTGTTTTTAACCTTTCTCCGGCTGTAAAAAAACAAGCAGACAAGGTAACAAAAAAACCAGAGCTAAGCTCTGGTTTTTTACTACATTTCAACTTTTTTACAAACCCAGCCGTAAAGCCCCCTAGCTTTAGCTATGGGGATATAAGGCATTCTCAAAAAATTTAAAATCTATTGTAT
>CALXYT010000009.1 GCA_944393045.1 uncultured Succinivibrionaceae bacterium
GTAAGACCTACAAAAGTAGGCTAGATTTGTTGATACTAGAAACCCCCGCATTTATGCGTGGGGAGTATGTCATTAAGTTTTATTTTTTTAAATGTAAGGCCCTTGGTAAAAGGTTTAGTAAAAATCTTTTAAAAGCAGATTTTAGTTTAAAAATAAGGTTATAAGTAAGAAGTGAATTATCTTGATAATCAGATTGATAATATGACCGCAAAAGGCTCTGAGGAAACAGGTCATCAACCTTTAAAGAATATTGATAAAATTGATAGAAATATCCTAACTGAACTCCAAAGAGACGGCCGTTTATCAAATGTTGAACTTTCTAAAAAAGTAGGCCTTAGTCCAACTCCGTGCCTTGAACGAGTTAGACGTCTTGAAAAAAATGGGTATATCTTAGGGTATACAGCTCGATTAAATCCTAAATTACTTGGTTCATCAGTATTAATTTACATTGAGGTCACTTTAAATAAATCATCTCCTGAGGTCTTTGATAAATTTAATGAGGCGGTAAAGAAGTTAGATGAAATTCTAGAGTGCCATTTAGTATCAGGTTCTTATGATTATTTACTTAAAGCACGTATTGCCGATATGGCAGCTTGTCGTAAGTTAATTAGTGAGACTGTTTTAAAACTCCCTTGCATCAGTGATATTCGCACTTATGTAGTAATGGAAGAGGTTAAGCAGTCAGCAAATATCTTAGTCAGACCAGCTGGGCGTGAGTAATGATTTTAAGTAATCTTTAAGTTTTGTCTTAAAAAGTCTTAAGGTTTGTCAGTAATAACAGTATGCCAAAAAGCATAGTAGAATTAAGTTGTTACTTAACTTAAAAGCAAATTTGGGACTGATGTTTTTTTTATCACAAAAAAGGCTCACAATTATAAGCAATAAGTGCAAATTCTCGCATAATTTCATACAATATGAGTTCAAATAAACACTTGACCTTTAAGGGTGATTGAGCAAAAAGATATTATTACAAGCTCTTACCTGCTGCTAAAATTTTCAGTTTATGATTGTCCAGATTTTTTGGGAGGGGTAGGGGAGATAGCCAGGAATTAAGATTGCAGAAAAGAAGCTTAGCACAAGAAGAGTTATGTAAAAATAACACTTCTAAAGTTTAAGCTCTTTTTAATTTAGTAAAAAGTAGTACCATACCTTTATTAAAGCTTTAAGTGTTTAGCTGGTTTATTTAGGTTAGTTTATCTTATAGAACAGAAAGTTAGTTTATAGGTGGTTAAGTCGTGTTCGTAGAGAGATTTCAGCAAAATAATGCCACAAGGCGTATTAAAGAGACGCTTTTTATATTTTGGATTTTTGGGGTTATTATTTTATTTTTAGCTCTGCTTACGCATAGTAATGATGATGTGGCAATTGCCGCATCTGAGAACCCTGAATTTGTCCAAAACTCTATTGGTACTATTGGGGCGCATATTTCACAGATACTTTTTGAATGGTTAGGCTTTCCTGCTTACTTATTACCTATTTTAATTTGTTATATTGGTTATTTACTGTTTTATAACTCAGGCATGCGTTTTCGTGATATCAATTACGGTGTAATAGGGGTGCGCATTATTGGTTGCAATCTCTTGCTCTGTTCTGTTTGTACCTTAGTAAATAAAGCATCTATTGATACTGTGGATAATAAAGGTGGTATTTTAGGGTATGCCTTATATGAGATGGTGCATCCTTATTTAGGCTATACTGGCACTATCCTTTTTATGTTTGGTTTATTCTTAGTAGGCATTGTAAACTTTACTGGTGTTTCGCTCTTTGCCATCTGTGAAAAAGTAGGGGCAATAGTTGTTTATCCGTTTATTAGAACTAATGGTAAAGATTCTTTCATAATTAGAATGATGCGTAAAGTTGGTTTAGTAAAGGCAGAAGATTTTAATGAAGCAGTTAGTGCCAATGCAAATGCTTCATCTAATGCTCCTCAAAAAAATACTCAAGAAGCTACTAATGCAAACGACACTTATATTATAACCACAGCTGAGGAATTTACTAAAAAGTTTGCTAAAGATAAGGCTAAAAATGTAAAAAATGCCCAAGAGTTGCTAAAGAGCGAGCCCGAAGAACTTGATCCAAACCTTATGAAGGTAATGTTTGCCAATAACCTTGATGAGATTTCTTCTTCTGATGTGCAAAACCCTGTGCTTGAATCAAATTTTGCTAAAAATCCTTCTAATGAAGATAGCACTTTAAAAGATACTGCCCAGGTTTTCAGTAATGAGGCAAGTATTGATGAGGATAGATTTGAGCCAATCTTTGATATAGGGGCAACAATAACAGGCAATGTAAGCACTCCTCAAAGTGCGCAGGTGCAAAGGGGAAATCAAGCTGCAACTGATAATCCCTCATCCATAGATGAGCAAACTATCGCTTTTTCGCAATCAAGAGCTAATAGTTATCAGCCTTCCAATGCCCTTTTTGCAGGTGCTGATAATAATGCTGCAACAGCAAATGAAAGCTTTACTAACGAGCCGTTAAATAATGATTCCCACTTAGGAGGTTATGCTAATACTTATGCAAATAGTAATCCTGATGGTAATATAAATTTTAATAATCAGGTAGTGGATAATGAGCCGGTTGGGGCAGTATTTACAAATACCAGTATGGTAACTTCTGCTTTTACGCATGAGAATATGGGCAATAATCCTGTTACTTATGCCTTAAAAAATACTGCACTTGAGCAAAATCAATTAGAAGGCGCCTGCTTTTTTACAAATAGCAGTGTAAGTTCAAGTGTAACCCCAAATCTAACCGGTAATGACAATTTTAATAGTAGTGTCAATGCTAATGCTGCTACTATCACTGCAGCCACTACCTCAAACGAATTTTTAAACAACGCCCAGGAGGTTATTACCACCTCTAATGATAAGTTTTTCCATGGTAGCGATATGGCAGAGGATTTACCTAAAAGCATAAATGATGCTAATGCTCCGAATAATTCTCAATTTTTAGTGAAAGAGGAGCAAAGTAACGTTATAAATCTCTCAGAAGTGCGTAATCAGAATGGTAATAGTGATGTAGGTATGGTACCAGATGGGTTTAAGCTTGTAGAGACAAACATTGCTAAACAAAATGATAATAACGATGCTTTTGCTGGTTTTGTGAAAGCAGGTGAAGAAAAAGAAGCACCTTCTTCATTTACCAATACTTTTACTAATGCATCTGCTGGTAATGTGGGGAGTTTAAATAATAGCGTTACTTCTTTTACTCAAGGAGGCTTCAGTAATCCCAATAATCAATTTACTCAAACTTCGGTTGATGCACAAAATTCTTATAATTCCTTAAGCTCCAATACTGCCACAACTAATGTAAATGATTATGATGGCGCCTTATCAGTCAATAGCTCCGATGGGTATCGTTATATTAACGCAGGTAGTGATTTATCGGAGAGTTTAGGTTTTTCTACCAAAACTAAACTTCGAGCTGATGATTTAGGACCATTTCCAACAGTGCAGATATTTGCTCCACCTGAGGAGAGTGTTAAGGTTAATGAATCTGAGATATTAGATGTTATAAATCGTATTAACCAAAGTTTTAAGCATTTTAATGTTCCTGCCCATGTAGCAACTGAACAGGTATTTGATCAATTCGGTAATCCAAAAACTAAATACCTTTATCAGTATGGTCCGGTTATTACTCGTTATAAAGTAAAACTTGAAAAAGGTTTAGCAAAAGCTATCGTTAACATTAGCAATGATATTGCACGTTTCTTATGTGTAGGTTCAATGCGTGTTATTGAGGTAATCCCTGGTGAGCCATATATTGGGCTTGAAATCCCAAATGCAAAACGAGGCTTTATCAATATGCGATCATTGCTTGAATCAGATGAATTTAATAAGGGCAAGTTTGATTTACCAATGGTCATTGGTAAGGATATAGTAGGTAATCCTGTAGTTTTAGATTTGGTAAAAGCTCCACATTTACTAGTAGCAGGTACCACAGGTTCTGGTAAATCAGTGGGTATTGGTACTATGCTGGTATCTTTACTTATGAAGCATACTCCTAAGGAATTAAGACTAATCCTTATTGATCCCAAGATGCTGGAATTTTCAATGTACCATGATATTCCACATTTACTTACTCCAGTAATTACCGATGTTAAGCAGGCTCCAAGTGCTCTTAGATGGTGTGTTCAGGAAATGGAACGCAGATATACTATTATGTCTAAGCTTAATGTTAAAAAGATTACTGACTATAATGCATTAATTGAAACTAGCATTCAGTGTAAGACCAGAATTATCGATCCTACCTGGAAGCCTACTGATGATATGTCACAAGTTCCACCAAATCTTGATAAATTCCCATTTATCGTTATTGTGGTTGATGAATTTGCGGATCTTATTTTACAGCTTAAGAAAAATGGTGATGTTGAAGGTTTATTAGCTCGTCTTGCAGCCAAGGCTCGAGCCTGTGGTATTCACTTAATTTTAGCTACCCAAAGCCCAAGGGCAGATGTTATTACCGGTGTTATTCGCAGTAACTTCCCAAGTCAGATTGCCTTTAAGGTTAAATCAAATCAGGAATCACGTATTATTCTTGATGAATCAGGGGCGGAATCATTACTTGGCTGTGGTGATATGCTTATTAAGTTTAATGACGGTACTAATGTAACTCGTCGTGCACATGGGGCATATATTAAAGATAGTGAACTTGAGATGTTTGCTGAAAGCTGGAGAAGACGTGGTAAACCTGAATATGTAGAGGCGGTAACTAAGACTGAGCTTACTGAAGAAAATGCGCTTCCTGGTGAAATTGTGCCTCAATCTGAAAATAAAGATGCCATTTATGATGATGTGGTAGAATTTTGCCGCACCTTAAAATTAAATGGTAAAAAGTTCTCTACCTCACTTATTCAAAGACAGTTTAGTATCGGCTATAACAGAGCTGCTCGTATTACTACTACCTTAGAGCGTAATGGTATTGTCTCGGATGGCGAGGGTAGTAATGGCGCACGTGAAATTTTAATTGAAGTTAATAATTTTTAATAATTTATTAAAGGAAGGTTTATGTTAAAGATAAGCATTAACCAACAGGCAAGAGCACATTTTTTTAAATTTACTGCATCGTTAGCTCTAGGTCTAGTCACCTCTTTAGTTATTGCTACTGATGCTTATGCTGACGATAAAGCAGATCTAATAGCTACTTTTTTTAAGATTAATGCTTTTAAGGCAAATTTTACGCAAGATATTACTGATAAAGATAATAATCTTTTACAAAGTAATAGAGGTTTATTATCAATGCTTAGACCTAATAACTTTAAAATGCAGGTTACAGAGCCTGAGGAGAGCTTAATAGTAACAGATGGTAAAAGTGTTTATGCTTATGATGCAATGCTTGAGCAAGTCACTATTTATAACTTTGAGCAAAGTGTTAAAGGCTCACCTTTAATGCTTATTATGACTAAAGATAAAGCTCTTTGGGATGGGTACAATGTAAAAGCTTCAAGTAAAGATGACTACCTTATTACCCCAAAAGGTGAGAGCTTGGTAAAAAGCGTTACTGTAAAGCTTAAAGATAATAATTTATCATCTTTAACTATCCTTGAAAAAGACGGTAAACAGAATGCCTATACTTTTACGCTCATTGATGCATCAGATCTAAAGGCTGATGATTTTACCTATCAGGTTCCTGAGGGGATAGAAGTTGATGATCAGAGATGAGGAAGATTTATTTGCTGATTTTGATGAAGAAGCATCAGACTCTATGCAAGATGATTCCTTAGAGGAGACTTTTAATCCTGATGCTCCACTACCCGCCAGAATGCGCCCACGAACACTTGATGAGTATATTGGGCAGGAGCATATTTTAGGGAAAGATAAACCACTATATCGCATGCTTATGCGTGGGGAATGCTCCTCAATGATTCTTTGGGGGCCTCCAGGTGTTGGTAAAACTACTTTAGCTGAGCTTTTTGCTAAATTGGTTCATGCAAAAGTTGAGCGTTTAAGTGCTGTAACAAGCGGCATTAAAGATATTCGTGCAGCAATTGAGAGCGCAAAACAAAATCAGCTTCATCACAAAAAAACTCTCTTTTTTGTCGATGAGGTGCATCGCTTTAATAAATCTCAGCAGGATGCTTTCCTGCCTTTTATTGAAAATGGCACCATAATTTTTATTGGAGCCACCACGGAAAATCCTTCTTTTGAGTTAAATAATGCTATTTTATCAAGAGTAAGAGTTTATTTATTAAAAAGTTTAAGTGCTGAGAATATACAGCAAATCATTCAAAAAGCGCTTGAGAGTGAAAGGGGACTTGGTAATTATCATCTTAAACTTGATACCGGAGTTTTAGAGGCTCTGACTGATTTATCAGGAGGTGATGGTAGAAGGGCGTTAAATTTACTTGAGCTACTGGCAGATTTAGTTTTAAGTGAAGAGCCTGTTGATAACGAGCAGCATCACCTTATAACTTTACAGCATATTGCCGAGCTTGGTAGTGAGCGAGTTGCAAGATATGATAAAAAAGGCGATCGTTATTATGACTTAATAAGCGCTTTTCATAAATCAGTACGAGGCTCCAGTGCTCAGGGCGCCCTTTATTGGATGGCAAGAATTATTTCCGCTGGTGGCGATCCGTTATATGTAGCACGCAGACTTATGGCAATAGCCTCTGAGGATATTGGTAATGCTGATCCTAATGCTATGCAGGTAGTAATAGCAGCTATTGAGTGCTATGAAAGAGTTGGGGATGCTGAAGGGCAAAGAGCAATTGCCCAAGCAGCCGTTTACTGTGCTTTAGCCCCGAAGAGTAATGCTCTTTACATGGCATGGAACAGTGTCTTAAGTGAAGTCTCACAGATGCCCGATTACGATGTTCCTTTATACTTACGTAACGCCCCTACTAAACTTATGGAAGAATTAGGTTGTCATGAAGGGTATCGTTATGCCCATGATGAGGTAAATTCCTATGCGGCAGGAGAGTGTTATTTACCGAAAGAGATTCGTGATAAGGTATGGTATAAACCTTCTGATAGAGGTTTTGAGAAAAAGTTGCAAGAAAAAATGCTCTATTTAAAAAAGCAGGATATCTTAAGTGATAAGCAGCGTTATCCTGAGGATTATAAAGAGCTTAAGAGTAAATTATTAAGTAGGCTTAATAGCGAGGCTAATAAATAGCAAGCGTTAAAAAAGCGAGGGGAGTTCAGAAAGCTTTGGGATCTAGTGGAGCTTAGTGAGTTTTTGGGGCTGTAGGAGAGGAAAGCTTAGAGTAAAGCTTGAAGGTCAATAAAGCCTGCTCTCTAAAGTGGGAACTTAGGAGATAATAAAAATAGAAAACATGTGAAAAAAAAGTGCAAAAAAAAGCATGACCCATAAGATCATGCCAAAAGATAAAAACATCAACATTTGAGGAAAAAAATGATTTGAATCATTTTAAGAGATAACATGAAAAACATCTAGTTATCCATTGTTTGCACTAATTATTAACGCTCATACCTCCTGCTTACTAAAAAATTACAAACTACAACAAACTAATATTAGATAGGAAAAATCAAATTAAATATCACAATGAGATTATGTTAGCAAAAATATACAGGTGCTTTTTGAATTACAAAGCATGCTACAATTAACCATAACCACATTCTTGTCATTACTGTTACCATAATCTCACCTGTTAATTCCGTGTTTTTTATAAACTTGATCAAGCGTCCTTGCTTAATCACCAAATCTTTTAAGCTGGTTACTTATAAACCAGTTTCTTTAACTTATGAAGTTCTTTGTTAAACTCTATGGTTTTATTATGACAAAAAAAATAGTTTGTTAAACAAATGTTAGTATTTTGTTGTTAAAAATGTGATCTTGAAAGTGTTTTCATTGTTTTCAGGAAAAAAAATGATTCTATGTCCCTAAAAATTCAGGTAGCAGACTGTTGATTCATTAAACTTTTTATAAAGGTCTGATAGTTGATATCGGTTTCATTAATTTGGTATATAATAAGATAACCTTAAAAATTCCAGATATCGGATTTCCATAATTTAGGTTTGGGCCAGTTAGTAGATTTTAAGACTTATAAGAATTGTTATGAAGTTACAACAACTAAAATATGCCTTGGCTGTTGCTAAGTATAAATCGATAAATATAGCTGCTTCTAAGATATTTGTTACGCAACCAACTATTTCTACTGCGATAAAAGAATTAGAGCAGGAGTTAAATATCAGCATCTTTATCAGAACCAGTAAAGGTGTGGATATTACCAATGATGGTATGGAGTTTTTAGGGTATGCCCGAACAGTGGTTGAGCAGGCAGAATTACTTAAAGACAGATATAAAAAAGAACGTACTCGCATGGTAAGGTTTGTGGTAAGCTCACAGCATTATTCCTTCGCCGTAAGTTCGTTTATTAAATTAGTTAATACTTATGGTATGGAGAAGTATGACTTTTGTATTAGAGAAACTCGCACTATTGATATCATAGATGACGTAAGTAAGATGGCTGCTGATATTGGGGTGATTTATTTATCTGATTTTAATGAAACGATAATCAGACGTATGATTAGAGATAAAGATTTAATCTTTACTCCTCTTATTACTACCAGCCCTCATGTATTTTTAAGTGTAAAAAATCCTTTATCCACCAAAAAACAATTAACTTTAGAAGAGCTGGTTGATTTACCATTCTTATGCTTTGATCAGGGGATGTATAGTGCTGAATATTATGCTGAAGAAATTCTTTCTAATAGTCATGGCTCAAAAACAATTCGAGTAAGTGATAGAGCAACTTTATTTAACTTACTGATTGGTCTTAATGGTTATACTATTAGCTCGGGCATTATCTCAAGTGAACTCAATCCCGAGGTGGTATCTGTTCCTCTGGCCTCTGATGCAAAAATGTGCATAGGCTACCTTACTCATAAAAATATTAAGCCTACCCCTTTGGTAGATTCTTATATTGCCTATTTACAGGAATCGTTATTATCTCTCTAGCGATGAAGCTACTTAGGTAAATTAAGCAGCTTTTTATATTGTATAAAACTCGCTGGCAGCAATTCTTTTTCTCTATAAAATACCTCACTCGTAGACCTTTAAGAGCATGTCATCTGCTTAATAGTTGGAGCTTTTAAAGGAGAGAATTTGCGTTTTTTTATAACAAAGTAATCTTAACTAATGTTAAGTACTTTTATAGAGGAAATTTTTATGCTATCAAAGCTAATCCATAATTCTTTAATACTTGATGTAATCTTAAAATTTAATAAAGCAAATAATGACATTGAGTTTTTCAGTTTTGGTAATGATCAGAGGGAATGTTTAAATAAAGCATCATCAGAGTCACCTGAGGCTGATATGGAGTTATCTTTTCAGGATGAGTCTTTTTCTAAAGAGCAAGTAAATTTAACCAAAAACCCATCCTTAAAGCCAATCCCAATCCTTAAAAAGGCACAAAACCATATTATAAAGTTTGATACTTTAGCTCAGACCTTAAAGAGTAATGATGATGACTCTTATGTGGATGCTGATATGTTTTTGGTAGTAAATCACAAAGGCATCAAGGGGAGCATTTATCAAAATGCTTTTAAGAGCTTAAATGTCAAAGGGATATTCAAAAAGAGTAGAGTAAAGGGTAAGAAGAGTAACAGAACTCTTTTACCTAAAGATTTTTGTAATTTATTATATCCTTTAAATACGCAGGGTTTTACTTTAACAAATATTCCTCTTAATGAGTATTTTTTCTATCGCACTTATGAGGCATCTTTAAGAAATGTTAAAGATTTACCTAATATGCTATTTACATCAAGAATAAACAGCTCCTCTCATAAGGAGTTGCTGACTAAAGAATATCGCCTTTTTTTAAAAAACTACGCTAATGAAAGTTCTTTAGCTATCTTACATGAAAAGCTTAATCCCTTTGCTAAAGTAAATGAAATCATAGTTTCTGGTTTTAAGAAAGAGGCATCGGCCAGGTTTGCTAATGAGGTTAAACATCTACCTTTTTTTATGCCTGATATTTATAGCGCATTTTTAGCTGAAGGCTTAAAAGATAAAAAATCAAAGAGTGAGAGTAATAAGAATAATACTAGTAATAATGAATTAATGTCTTATATCAATGCTGAGAACTTAAAAGAGAGTGAGTTTTTTAAAAAGTATTATGCGCTACTTAGACTTTTAAAACAAAAACACAATCATGATAAGGTATTTCCTCATAATACAGAGGTAATCTTTTATGCTGCCTGGCGTGAGTTTAGCGTCCGAAATCTATATTTTAATATTGGGCGAGAATTATCAGAGAGAGAAACTGCGCATCATATTATCAGCAAAATAGTAGATGCTGACAGTTCGAGAGAAACAAAGGTTTCAAGATATCAGGCCAAATACTACTTAAGTCAATATTCTTCAATGTTTGAGATTATTTTAGCAAGCGATAGAAGATACAGTAGTAATGTAGGGAAGATTGACAATAAATTTTTTAGCACAGAGCTTGTCACTTTAATCTGCTATGTAATTGAGTTTTTACGTTCTAACTTGAAAGATGAAGATCTCTTTAAAGAAGGGAAAAAAGTGAATAAGGTGTTTTTCTTGGCTGTAATGAGAATGCTCAATAGTATTTTAGATTACTTTAAGGAAGATGACAATTTATCGTTTATTACCACAACAGCTTCTTATGAGGTGATATCGGTAGTAGCTTATTATGTATATGTAGAATACTTTAGTAAAAAACGCAGTATGCTTGCCGTAAAGTATAACCGCCTTTATCGCTATTATTACTGGAATCATGCCAGGTTGAATGATGCAGCTATTAGTTTTCATGAAAAATTAGCCTTAAGTTTAACCAGGGGGAAAGTGTCTGCAAAAGAGTGCAAGATTAAAAGCTCAAATACTCCTAAGGTATTTGTTTTATAGCAGGGCTATGAAGGAGCTTTTGGGGCAGGTGTTTTTTAGTGATGGTTTTTGGTAAGTCTTATAGATGGGCAGTGTTTTTTTTTGCAGAGTGCTTTGGTAAACTTAAGGACCTGCAAACAACTGAAGACCAGAAAGGATAGAATGCTAACTCCTTGAAATACCAAAAACTAAAAATGCAAAAAAGCTCAATGGCAGTAAAAAAATCCCTATTCAGACTGAAACATAATTTTTACTCTGCCGGCAATAGTAACCTTCAGCATAGATCCTTACATTGGGAATTAGTAAGTTAGCATAAGAAAAAAAATTTAAGTAGAATATAAATGAAAGAAGAAGTTAAAGTTATCTTAAATACCAAAGCCACAGAGCGAGTTTTTAAGCGTTTTCATCGTAGTTTATTATGGCATTTATATCCTTTTGGGGAAGGTTTCAGTAATAGTATTTTAGAGTTACTTCAAAACATAATGCTTACATTTGCCAAAGAGGAAGAGAATTTAGCAAATAAGATAAAAGTAAATAATTTAGTGCATCATTATCAAGGGTTTTATCAAACTAATACTGCAGGTGGTTTCAGACATGTCATTAAGGTAAAAAGCCCGGAACAAATGCAGTATTTAGTATTGTTAGAGCTTTATGATAAGTGCCAAATGCACTTGAAATTTCTTTGGATAAATAGTCTTATAAGCACCAGTGTTTACCAGAAGCAAAGTACTAGGTTTCATAATCTATATGTAAATTTTGTAGCGCAAGTAAGGGCGCAGATTAGAAAAAAACTACAAAAAAGCGCCTTAAAGGAAAAAAGATAAGCTGATATGTGTTGTTATTTATAGGAAGTGATAAATATTCTCTTATCGTTTACCTGAAAAATGAGTTATAATTCACAAAATATTACAAAAATTTTGTGATAACCAGGGCTTAAGGCTATTAGTTTAGAGTTAAAAAACAGAAATAGTTTGTGCTAAAGATAGTTTATGATAAGAGTTATCTTTGTTTTATCAACAGTAAGAGGCATTATTTATGTGGGATTATTCAGAAAAAGTAAAGGATCATTTCTTTCATCCGCGCAATGCTAAGGTATTGCAAGATGCAAACGCAGTAGGAGATGTTGGTTCTATTTCTTGTGGTGATGCTTTACGTCTGATGCTAAAAGTTGATCCAAAGACCGAAATTATTCAAGATGCAGGATTTCAGACATTTGGTTGTGGTAGCGCAATAGCGTCATCTTCTGCTTTAACTGAAATGATTATCGGTAAAACTCTTACAGAAGCTCAGAAAGTTACTAATCAGGATATTGCCAATTACCTCGATGGTTTACCACCTGAGAAGATGCACTGCTCAGTAATGGGTAGAGAGGCCTTAGATGCGGCAATTGCTAATTTTAGGGGTGAGGAATATGTGCATGATCATGATGATTCACCACTAATCTGTAAATGCTTTGGTATTGATGAGGCTAAGATTGTAAAAGCAATTGTTGAGAATAATTTAAGCACCTTGCAGGATGTTATCAATTACACAAAAGCCGGTGGTGCTTGTGGTTCTTGTCATGAAAAAATTGAAGCAGTAATTGCTAAGACTTTAAAGAGCATGGAAGAAGGTAAGAACTGCGCAGAACCTAAGAAGGCAGCTGGTGGTTGTGAGGCTTCAGTTATTGCATCTCAAATGGTTGATGATGCTAATAATGTAGCCACTAAAGAGAACACTCAAGATAGTGGTAAGATAAATGAAGAAGTTTCATTCTATTCAGTAGTTGTTGATATCATCGAACAGATGCGTCCATCACTTGCTAATGACGGTGGTGATGTTAAGTTAGTAAAACTTACTGAAGATACAGTTTATGTAGAACTTTCAGGTTCATGTATTGGTTGTATGATGACTGATATGACCCTTTCATGGATTCAGCAGAGAATCATGGAAGCTATTGGTTCATATATTCAGGTAATCAATGTTGGTAATAATGCTCATCAACCACAAGATGCTCAATAAGTAAAAGATTTTTTTGAGTATCAATTCGTTGCAAGGATTTATTTATGGAAAAAGTTGAAGGCATTTATTTAGATAATAATGCAACTACTAAGACCGATAAGCAAGTTTATGAGGCGATGATTCCTTTTTTAACTGATTTTTATGGTAATCCAAGTTCAATGCATAATTTTGGGGAACCGGTTAGAAAGGCTATTGATCACGCTCGTCATCAGGTAGCAGAATTTATTGGTGCGCAGTATGATGATGAGGTTATTTTTACTTCATGTGCCACTGAATCTGATAATACTGCTTTGCAAAGTGCTATTGAGGCGTATCCTGATCGTAAAGAGATTATTACCACAGCAGTTGAACATCCTGCTATTTTAGATACTTGTGCCAGACTTGAACAGAAGGGCTATAAAGTACATTACCTACACGTTGATGCACATGGTCGTCTAGATTTAAATGAATATAAGGCACTTTTATCTGATAAAACAGCAATAGTTTCAGTTATGTGGGCTAATAATGAAACTGGTACTATTTTCCCAGTAGAAATTATGGCGCAGATGGCAAAAGAGCAGGGAGTAATTTTTCATACAGATGCGGTGCAGGCAATGGGTAAATTAAAGGTATCTTTAAAAGATACTGCTATTGATATGCTAAGCTTCAGTGGTCATAAAATTCATGCTCCAAAAGGTGTAGGTGTACTTTATGTGAGACGTGGTACCAAGTATCGTCCATTTATGCACGGTGGTCACCAGGAAAGAGGCCGTAGAGCAGGTACTGAAAATGCTCCATACATTGTGGGGTTAGGGGTAGCATGTGAACTTGCAGACCTTCATTTACCTATGATGAATGATACTATTAAAGAATTACGTGATAGATTACAGTTTGGTATTTTAAAGAGTGTACCAAATTGCTTTGTAACAGGTGATATTGAAAACAGAACTGCCAATACTTTAAATATTGCTTTTGAGTATGTGGAAGGTGAGGCAATTTTATTAAAGCTTAATGAATTCGGTATTGCGGCATCCAGTGGTAGTGCCTGTACCTCAGGTTCACTGGAGCCTTCACATGTAATGCGTGCAATGAAGATTCCGTTTACCTCAGCTCACGGTACTATTAGATTTAGTTTAAGCCGTTATACCAGACAAAGTGAGATTGATAAGGTAATTGAAGTTGTACCTAAGATTATTGAAGATCTTCGTTCTTATTCACCATATTGGCAGCAAAATAAGCCACAGATGAATAGCTTTGATCCAGAATATAAGGGTACTATTAAGTAACCATAATTAAAAATTAAAACTTAAAAGGTTAGCACTCAAAAATGCTAACCTTCTTTTTTTTGTGGCGTCTAGTCTGATTAGAAGCTTTTGGGTTCTGCTTATATGAGTAATGGTAAGGTAGCCTTTATGTGAAGCTATAAAACCATAAGTGAAACATCTACGTAAGCTGAAGTTGGATCATCTTCCTTATATGAAATTCTGATAGTTGAGCCATCAGCAGCTTCTGAGCAATTTCTTAAGATATACGCAGTATCTTATGGAGTTGCAGAACCTAAGCCACATTCATCAGCTGAGAGTGCCATCTTAGTTAAAATCAAAGTCCATATCGCTATCAGAAAAATCAACCTTAGCATCGAAGTAGCTACCTCTACCAAATTGCGGTGAGGTAATAGTTGTGGATGTGGCAAGTTTTTTAGGAAGATCTAATAAGAAGTATAACTGTGATTCCAGATCGTAATTATTGTAAGCAGCTTTTACTGACCTGAAATCACGATAAATATATAATCTGTCCTTAGCACGAGTTAGCGCTACGTATAGGCAACGTCTTTCTTCCTCAATTGCTCCATCACCATTATTGATGCTGCGAGAGTTTGGGTAATTGCCTACTGATACATTTAGGATATAGCAGTTTTTTGCTTCCAGACCTTTAGCCGAATGAATAGTTGATAATACTACGCAATTTGAGTAGTCATTGTTATTTTTTATAGTTGTTTCTAGTTTTGGGTCAAGAATATAATCATTCACAAAATCGGAAATAGTTTTTGAGTTTTGGGCCACTTCTTTAATAATCGCAAAATCTTTTTGGCGATAATCCCATTCTTTACCATAGATATCGGCTAAAAGTGTTTGCATGTGTTTTAAGGCTTTATCCAGGGCTTTTGAAATATCATCTTTGCATTCATTGACAGCATAGAGCGTCTTATAGATTTCCTCTTGAATTTTACAGCTTTTTAAAGCATCAAGACTTTGGGTAATATTATCGGTAAAAAGTACTTTATTTAAGATTCTTTGGCACGAAACAGGGCCAATACCTTTCCATAACTGTAAAAATCTAGTCCAGGCAAGCTCATCTCTATGGTTTGCGACAATGCGAAGCACAGCTACCACATCACGAATATGCTTTGATTTCATAAGCGACATTCCCCCAAAGATTATATAAGGGATTTTACTTTCAATTAGCTTTGCCTCAATTCTTCTTAACCCCCAGGCGCTGCGAGATAGGACTAGATTATCGCTATAATCTTCTCCTTCCTCAGTAATGCTCTTTTTTATTTTACTGATAACATCGTTGGCTTCATCATTATCGGTATACCAGTTAATAATTTGGGGTTTTGCGCCTTTTCCACGATTGGCAGTCAGCTTTTTATTATAGTCAAGGGAGCTTGTTTCAAGTAACCAGTTAGAGAGATCTAGAATTTCTTGGGTGGAGCGGTAGTTTAATGTTAATTTACAAACTTCAGAATCAGGTACCAATTTAGTGAAGGAGTGAATAGTCTTAAAATCTGCACCTCTAAAGGCATAGATTGATTGGGCATCATCACCTACACAAAATAAATGACATTTATCAAAAAAGTTTGCCAGCAGTTCATATTGCAAAGGATTAGTATCTTGCATCTCATCTATTAAAATGTGATCAAATTGTGAGGTGATAAATTCACTAGCCTGTTCATTGCTCTTTAAGCCTTTAGCTACGATATTTAAAATATCATCATAGTCAATATAACGATGCTCAGCTTTATAGGTGATATAAGATTTTATTGCTTCCTGAAAAAATGGACGCATAATCTCAATTGATTTTAAGGTTTGAGGTGCAAAAGGAGGCAGTTCCCCCTCAAAAATCTTCGCTCCAATAGCTTCACTTAAAGAGCAGCGAGTGTTAATAGCATAAGAGTACACCTCACCAATAGCTGTGGTCGGGGCGGAAGTTTTTTTCTTAAAATCTTTATCTGCTAGTAATTTAAAAGCATTATTACGATCTTCTTCATCTAAGATTAAACAATCATGCTGGGCAAAGATTTGAGGGTTATTTTTTATTAGGCCCATACACCATGAATGAAAAGTTTGCCCAATAAGTTCTTTTCCTATTGGTATGGTTATACTGCTTTTTATGCGTGATATTATTTCATTAGCGGATTTACGAGTAAAGGAGAGAATGACAATACGCTCTGGATCTGCACCATTAGCGATTAAAAACTTGGCTCGCTCAATAATAGTTTTTGTTTTTCCGGTACCAGCACCTGCCAGTACTAACAAGTGCTTGCCGGTAAAGGTTGCAGCTTTTAATTGCTGTTCATTTAAGGTGGTATCGCGTCCTAAAGAAGTAGTGATAATTGGCAATTCTTCCATAATTATTAAACCTCAATTTATTATCCTGTTATGGTAAACTACCAGTTATAAATTGTCTAGTTTACTAATAAAGAATGATGTTTGGAGTGTTATTTTTTAAAGGATTAGGCAAGAAGGTTAGTAAATTTCTTATGATATAATGAAACGCTGTTTTTTTTATAAGAACCTTAAAAATCAAGATAAAGTAAGCAAGCTATGAATCTCATAAAAAATTACACTGCTTATAAGAATCTACCAATTCATTTGCGTATAAGTACCAGGGCAAAGCGTATGAATATTACTCTTTATCGCTTAGCTCCATTAGAGTTTATAGTAGTGGTTCCAAGAAACTACTTTCTTAAGTTTAGAGGCTATGTTGAAAAAAACATTTTTTGTGAAGAGTTCACTGCCTTTTTTGAGAAAATGATCGTAAAAGCAGGTCTTAATGCTCATGTAAGTGCAGCCAATACCGATAGTATTTTATTTTTAGCGCAAGACTATAAAGTTAAAAGAACGTTACTCCCAAAAGTAATACGTCCATATTATAAAGTTGATAAAGAGCAAAAGGTTTTTGAAATCTACTATACCAAAGATTGTGATAATGAAGGATTTTTTGAAGGAGTAATAAAGCTTTTTTACGAGCATGAAATAGAGCAGTTAACGCTTCCTTTCGTTGCTAAATACTACCAGTATACAGGATTAAAACCTACTGAATTAAAGTTTAAATACTTTAAAAATTGCTATGGTAAGGCTTGTAAAAAGAAACAAGATCCAAGTTATTTTAAGATTACTGTTAATCCTATTTTAGCTCAGTATAACTTAGCTCTTTTAGAAAGTACGTATATCCATGAACTTGCCCATCATGAAGAAATGAATCACTCAAAAAAATTTTATGAGGTTTATTATCATTACCTTGCCTTAGGTAATGCTCAAGATGTCTGCGTTAAAGATTATCCTTGTCAGATAATGTATAAAATCAAATGAAATAAAACACTGAATAAGGAATTATAAAAAGGCTTAAGCAATAAAATAAATAAAACCGATAAATAAGCTTTGGTAACAGGGGGTAATGTAGTAAGGTTTGCCAGGTGGTAACTTAGGTAGCTAATGAAGCTTTTAGAACCTAAGTTTTTGGCATTAAAATAAAGGCAAATGTTAATTTAAATGGAGGATAATACAGAAAAACATCACAGAATCTTACAATCTACGGTCGATAGATAAGTAGATGAATAGACTTGTGATGTTTTTTTGGTTTGTTTTTTGGTTTTATCTTAGCATAAAGTTAAGTATTAGATATCAACAACAACCTTAGTAGCCACAGCTAACTGATAGATAATTTGCATAATATCTTTAGCAAGCTGCATATTTTTGCTATCAAATCTAGGTATTACCATAATTTGGTCGCCAGGTTTAATGCCAAGATCTTCAACTTTACCAACCTCGCCATTAGCCTTAATTACTAAAATAAACTTATCATCAGCTCGGTTTGATACGCCGCCAGCAGCTGCCAGGTAGTCATCAATTGACATATTCTTATCAAAGGTAACAACTTTAGGGAGCATTACCTCACCAGAGATAAAGACTACATCACTTGCTTGTGGAATAATAATTTCATCACCATCTTCTAATCTAATATCAGAGATTACATTACCACGTGAAACTACTACAATTCCATCAGGTTTTACTAGACTTGCACGTTTTACAAAGTCCTGAATTAAAGTTGCTTCCTGTACACGAATTTGTGCCTCATCTACAGATGATGAGGTAGCTGTTAAGGCACTTTGTTCAAGACGGCGCAGAGAATTTGCAATGGTAACTCTTTGCTGCTCGGCAACAGAACGGCGCTTCAGATAAACATTCTTAACATCAGCAAGTAGTGGATCTACCTCGATAAAAGAGAGTACCTGACGTAAAGTAGTGTTTTTATTTATCGGAAATCTTGATTGTCCTGAGATAGAACCACTAACTTTGGCGATAATTGTCTCACCTCTAACATCTGCCACAAAGTCAATTAAATCACCGTTATTTAACGTATAGGAGTTAAATTTATCTAAAGTTAAGTAGTAGTGCACCGGCACGTTATTCTTAATAGATGCTATACTTACATGTGATACTTTACTTGATGGAGATACCATCTTAACTAATGATGCACCAGTTGACTCATTAGCAGTATTTTTTAATTCGTAAAGACCTTCTTGTTTAATAAGACCGCGAACAGCAACTTCACAGTTTTTTTCAGCAACTAAAATTACATCGCCATCGTGAAGTTTAATTTCAGGTTTATTACCATTAAAGAGAAAATCGTACAGATCAAAAGTTGCGATTACTTTACCATCACGCTTAACTTTAATATTTCTAAAAGAACCACGTGAAAAATCAATACCACCGGCACGGTCAATAAAGGCTAAAAGGGAATCATATGCCCCACCTGCATATTGACCAGGATTTGTCACAAAACCTGTCACAAAAACCCCAATTGGCTGAGAGCTCTGTAGGTTTAGATAAACTTCAATGTTGCTGGTAAAGGTAGATGAAATCTTATTCTTTACAGCCTGCTGAAGCTGAGCATTGGTGATGCCACGTACATTAATAGGACCTACTTCAGGAATGAAGATATTACCTTGCTGATCTACCGCTAAAACATCATCGTATTGCTTAGCCCCCCAGATTCTAAGCACAATACGGTCACCTGGACCAATACGATAATCTGGGTTATTGCTATCTGAGTAGGTATTAGCAAAGTGGCCTTTAAATAAGCTTGCCCCAAAAGGTAAGATAGCACCTTGTTCTTCGTTATTGTAATTACTTTGTGCCCAGGCAGGGTGACCGGTTTCTTCTGCCTGTACCTTATATTGCTGCTGTATAAGTTGATTATTATCATATAATCCCCAGTTACTATTGATAGTACGTGCCTGAGGTAAATTTGCTACTGCATTATTAACATTACCTGCACTGGCAGGAGCTGCTAATGAGTACGAATTAAAGGCGCTTGCGATAATGGTAATTATAGTGGCTGAAAGTGTAGATATTTTCATGAAAGTACTCCTAGAATCCCATGTGTTCTTTTATAGCAGCTATAACTAACGAGCAAATAAGCACAGTAGCTGTAAGACCGATAAATATATAGAATGAGAATAAGAAAGGTTTTGGATAAAGCGATTCATCCGGTAATGATGGCTGAGTAATAGGAACAACGTATAAACTCTTGGCCATATTCTGCATTTTGGCAATTTCTAAATTAGCAAGAGCTGTTTCTACTTGTTTTCTGGCAAATTCCGAATCAAGTAGAAGGTTCTCATATTGACCTGCCAATTCATTGATTGAGTTAATACCATCGGTAGCAGTTACTTTTGCTTTTTCTCGGGCAATCTGCTCACGCATAGCCTGTAACTGAGCTTTCTTATTTTTAACTTGAATAGTATTAGCACCTAAATACTGTTTCATTTGGGCTAATTCAGTTTCTACCTTTGTAGCTTCTCCTTCAAGAGCAATTATATGCTCCTGTAGACCTGAGGCAGTAGTCTTAAGGTCAATATCTTTATGCTGATTACGGAAGATCTTTAAGGCACTTTGCGCATGTGAAAGTTTATCCTGAGCAAGCTTAAGCTCATTATTAGCCAGGCTTAAATTATCAGCTCGCTGCCTTTCGTTCATATCATTGATAAGTTGTTCACTTTGCTTAAGAATGTTTTGGGCAATCTGCTGAGCCATTTGAGGGGTATAGGCTCTAATGGTAAAGTTAATAATACCTGAGTCCTGATCTACCTGAACATTTGCTACACTATTCCAAAAATCTATTTTATCTTTCTGGGTGGCATGAACATTAAGACGAGATATTAAGTCATAATTACTATCAGAATAATGCTTAATAATGTTTAATTCCTTATTAACATTATTAAAAGCATCATAAGAACGAAGGTATTCCTCAACAATTAACACCTCATTAGATGTTGTTCCAGGCATCTTAAAGATTTGGGTTGCAATAGAAGGTACAGATGCTTGTGAAGATGAGGATTTAATAGCAAATTGCACCGTTGTTACATACATGCTTGATGCAAAAAACATAAAGTAAATAAATGAGGCAACAGTTGGTATTAAGATAAAGATAATAAAAATCTTAATTGAAGGCGGAATAGCCGCAAACCAACGCACAAAACGAGAAATAAAGTTTGGTTTAATCACCTCATCTTTTGTTTCAGCTGCAATTATTGGCTCACCTTCAAGTACTGGTGCATTTGGATCAGTAGTTGCCCCTGTAGCTGGAGTAGGGTTAGTAGTTTGTAAATTACCACCCTGTGGTGCAGCAACATTAGGCATAACCTTTGGCTGTGGAGCAGGAGCTGGCTTAGGAGCCTGAGGCTGAGGAGCTGGTTTAGCTGGTTGTGGAGCTGGAGCTGCCTTAGGAGCCTGAGGCTGAGGAGCAGGAGCAGGAGCAGGAGCAGGTTTAGCCGGCTGTGGAGCAGGAGTTTCCTTAGGCGCCTGAGGCTGAGGAGCAGGTTTAGCTGGTTGTGGAACAGGTGCTGCCTTTGGATCCTGTGGTTGTGGAGCAGGTTTAGCTGGTTGTGGAGCAGGTGCTGCCTTAGGAGGCTGAGGAGCAGGAGCTGGTTTAGCCGGCTGTGGAGCTGCCTTTACAGGCTGAGGTGCTGGCGCTACCTTTGCTTGAGCCTCATTCTGAGGAGCGAGAGAAGGCTTTGCTACCTCAGGTTGTGGCTTTACCTCTTTAGCTATATTAGCTTGAGGCTCGTTTTTGTTGTTATTAGCAACATCTGGCTGTTGAGAATTAATGTTTTTTAGCATTACAGATTTCCGTATATTTGTTTATCGCCACAGCTAAATCGTCATAATAGGTGAGTGTTCCATTTTCTAATACTGCTCCACTTTGACAGTGGTGTTTAACTGATCCGATAGAATGGGACACGTAAATTAGAGTGGCACGTGCTTTAAGCTTTTCAAGTTCTCTGGTGGCTTTACTCCTAAAAGTCGCATCACCAACTGAAAATGCTTCATCGATTAAGTAAAAATCAAAGCCTATCGCTAAGGATAGACCAAATGCTAGCTTAGATTTCATACCAGATGAATATGTATTAATAGGCATATTCATGTATTCACCAAGCTCAGTAAATTCTTCAACGTAGGAGGTGACCTGTTTTATATCAGCTCCATATATTCTTGATACAAACCTAAGGTTTTCTTTACCAGTGAGAGACCCGTGAAAGCCTCCAGCAAAACCTACTGGCCATGAGACGCGTGATGTTCTAATAATGCGTCCTGAGTTAGGTTGTTCAGATCCACCGATAAGTCTAATAAGCGTAGATTTACCAGCACCATTTAAACCTAATATGGCAGTAGAGTTACCTTCATTAAAATCTATACATACATCTTTCAGCACATGGTGAATACCATGTGCAGTTTTATATGAACGGTATACATGTTGTAAAGAAATCATCTGTCTCTCCTGGTTCTGGCGTAGCGTTCCAGAAGCAGTCCTAAAGATAAAGATGTTATCCCAAAAATTATCACATACATCCATGAGTAGTTATCTACTACATATGACGGATGAAAAGCATGTCTACAAAACTCTGTTAAATGAGAAATAGGATTTAACATCATTATTTCTGCTATATCAGATGAAAATGAACTGGGAGAGAAGAACGCACCTGAGGTAAAAAACAAAAATCTAATAACAAATTGCATCAATTGCTTTAATACAGGAACAAATACTGCCAATGAGGCAAAGAGCATTCCAAGACCTAAAGCATAAATAAATATCATTAGTAAGCAAAGGTACAAAGTGCCGTAATCGTAAATTACTATTGGTTCATGAATAATACTTGCAATACCTAACAATATAATAACAACAATTATTTCAGTAGTAAAAAGCACAATAATACGTGCAAGCATTACATCAAATTCGGTTACCTGTGGAAAGGAAAGTAATGATTTATTACTCTCCACAGCAGTAAGACATTTACTTATGCCAGAGGTGATAATAGTAGTTATCCCAAATCCAATAATAAGGTATGAAGCCACACTCATTCCATGAGGACAGGTAGACTTCATAAATTCACGCATTACCCAGAAGATTACCACATTTGAGGCAGTCTGAATTAACGCCCAAATATAACCTAAGTGCGTATGACCATAAATGGTATGAACTTCACGTAATATTAAGGCCAGGATAACTCTATATTGCACTAAAAATGCGTTTTTTATAGTTGCAGCAGAATGTAAAGCCATTGTTTAGCCTATTTTTTTAGTGGTTTAACATAATGCCAGGTTTTTCTTTCTGCATTTTGGCATACAGCAAACTGAATATTAGCATTATTCACCTGGTAGTAAGCTTTTTTACAACGTTCACCTAAACCATTAGTATAGAAAGTTCCACTAAAAATATTTACATTTTCACCTATAGGAGACCAAGGAAGGGTAATTTGAGTGTCGGTCATTGCCTCGCCAACACTTAAGGCAAATTGCTTGGTTTGTTCATCGGCTGCCGGTTCTTGATATGGAGTTGGGAGACTGGCTTTATGCTCAAGACCTCTTGGGGCGGAACAACCGGTAATTGAGGTAACAATAGTTAGACAAGAAAGAAGAACGAGTTTACTAAAAAATTTTTGCATAATACCTATAACACCTATAAAACCATAAATAACAATATGTCATAAAGTAATAAACCAATAAATTAAGATGCTAAGCTTAATTTAATATGAACATTATTGCCGTTATGGAACTTTTTAATAATTTTCACCAGAACTACAACTATTTGTTGAGCCACTTTTTCAATCTTTTTTGCATTATTAAGATTGGTGAAGTAGCCAGGATATATACCCCGCAATTACAAACCGTTATTATACTGTATTTATGTTAATTATGCCATAAAGCTTGCAATAATTTTAACAATTGTAGTACTTCTGTAAGGTTAAAAAGGGAGGTTTTAGAGGAAGAAGTGGTTTTGACTAAAGATGAAAACAGCTATTATGATTCCTAAAAAGTTAAGGGGGAACTATTAGGAAATCAGTAAATTAGAAAGGAAGGAAATAAGCAGGAAACTTAATTATGAAAAGTAGTCAAATCAGAATGTACAAAAAATGATATAGAGGGCAGAAAATTAAAAAAATTGAAATTTAAGAAACTTTAAACTAAAAAAAATAAATATGTTAAAAATTAAATAGTGCAGGATATCAGACTTCCTAGAAAATCTTGTTTATTTTTAGTTAAAGCAATTTTAAACTTTTGCGTGGTAATGTTTTTAACCGTGCTTTTTTTGTTATATGTTTGTTTAATGCATATGACTTTGCTATAATTTGCGCTTAAGGCTACTAATTGGAGCTTATAAGCAGTTTTTAAGAAAGTTTGCGGTCTAATCACTTAGCTAATTAAGTATAAAAAGATGTAACATAAAAGTAGACTTATACTTGTTTATCTAGATGGTTAAAATATTTTTTAGTTTTATATGTCTTATAAAGAAAAATATTCACTATCGGTTTAAATCGATTTAGTTGGTATAAATATAAAAACTAAAACAATAGAATTATACAAAATATAATAAAAAGTATAAGGAGGATAAGTGAGTAAAAAAAATAAAGTTGCTATTATTGGTTTAGGTTTTAGACTTCCAGGAAATTTACGCTCCTTAGATGAGCTTTATCAGGCTCTAATGAATAAATCCTCACTTATTAAACCATTATCTGATGATCGCTTTGATACCGAACTTTTTAAGACAGGTTTTGATGCAAAGGGGCATAGCCGTACTTTTAATGCAGGCGTTGTAGATGATATTTATGGCTTTGATGGTAATGCTGTAAAGATATCTAAAAAAGAAGCCCAAAGTATGGATCCACAGCAAAGGTTATGCCTTGAAATGGCAATCGATGCGCTAATTAGTGCCAATATTACCTCCGAACAAATTAAAAATACTCAAACTGCCGTATTTATAGGTGCTGCATCTCCTGATATTGCTTTATCACGTGCCGATGATTTTGCGTCATATTCTCCATTTAGTATGACAGGTACTAATTTAAGTATTATTTCTAACCGTCTTTCTCATTACTTTGATATTCACGGTCCTTCAATGACCATTGATACAGCTTGCTCCTCATCTATGGTGGCATTAACTGAGGCTGTATCATATATTAGATCCAATAAAGATAAGATGTGCTTGGCAGGTGGGGTGAATGTGTTGCTTTCACCTATGGGGTTTGTGGGGTTTTCACAGGCGCATATGCTCTCACCAGATGGGTTATGTAAAGTATTTGATGAAGATGCCAATGGTTATGTACGTGCTGAAGGTGGCGCTGTTTTATTATTAAAAGATTATGATAAAGCAGTAGCCGATGGCGATCATATTTATGCAAGTATAGTTGATGCTAAAGTAAACCAAGATGGTAGAACTCCAGGTATATCTTTACCTTCTGAAAAAGCCCAGCAGACCTTACTTGAGGATATTTATCAAGATATCGATTTAACAAGGCTTGCCTATATTGAGGCTCATGGCACTGGCACAAAAGTAGGAGATCCTATTGAAACCTCAAGTATTGGTCATGCCGTTGCCCAAAAAATTGCGCATGATTATAACCGTAAACTTTTAGTAGGCTCTATTAAGTGTAATGTAGGTCATCTTGAAACAGCTTCTGGTATGGCTGGACTTCTTAAGGCAATTGCCATTTTGGAAAATGGCGTAATTCCACCAAATATTCATGTAAAGACCTTAAATAAAAAGATTGATTTTAATAACCTTGGTTTAACTCCGGTACTTGAGGCAACTGAATTACCAGATGTTAATGGACTTCCGTTAATTGGTATTAACTCCTTTGGTTTTGGGGGAACTAATGCCCATGTTATCTTAGAAAAGGCGCAGGATAATAAAGAAGAAAAAGCAGAAAATAATTTAGCACAAAAATCTGAAAAACATTTAGAACAATCAAATACTAAAGAATGCACTTTAACCCCGCTAATGCGCATAAGTGCGGCCTGCGATGAGGCGCTTTTAGAAGAGGCTAAAGCTATCTCAAAAATTATCACTAAAGATAATTACTTAAATGTGGCTTCTACCTTATTTTATTGCCATGAAATATTTGATAAAGAGCTTTTTATTAAAGCCCCGAGTTTTGAGGAATTAAAGGCAAATCTTGATGAGTTTATTAAAGAGCCAACCGCGGAGCATGAGAATTTAGTGCAGATTACTAAACCTCGTGCTTATAAAAAGGCGATGTTGGTATTTTCAGGGAATGGTTCGCAGTATGTTAAGATGGGCTGTGAGCTTTTATCTGCAAATCCACTCTTTAGTTCCTTTATTAAAGATATTGATAAAGAATTACAAAAGTATCAGTCATGGTCAGTTTTAGAGTATTTGGCAAAAGATAAGGCTGACTGGGATTTAACTGATACTGAAATTTTACAGCCAATATTATTTGCTATTGAATTATCACTTTATAAGTTATTGCAAGCTTATGGCATAACTTGCCATGGGGTATGTGGTCATAGTGTTGGTGAAATTGCAGCAGCTTGTGCTTGTAATGCATTAACTATGAGCGATGGGTGCAGAGTAATTGTAAGTAGATCTCGCAACCAAGCTAAGACCGTTAATACAGGTGATATGGCAGTAATTAAGCTTAACAGCAAGGAGCTTAATAAGTTACTTTCAGACGCTAAGTACAATAAGGTACAGATAGCTGCTTCTAATACTTTAGATAGCTTTACTCTTAGTGGTGATAAAGAGCAATTAGTAGCGCTTGTTGATTACTGTAAAAAGCACCTTGGTATTGGTGCTAAATTATTAAACCTTAATTATCCATTCCATAGCTCACTGATGGATCCTATAAAAGAGGGGCTTGAGAGTGATTTACAAGGTCTGGAGCATAAGCCTCTAACTATTGATTTTTACTCAGGTGTTAGTGATTTAGTAACTAAGAACGAAACCCTTGGTGATAATTACTGGTGGCATAATATTCGTGAGGAAGTGCATTTTTATCGTGCTATAAGTCATGCAATTGATAATGGGTTTGATTGCTTTATTGAACTTGGACCTCGTGATATATTGTTAAATTACGTAAAAGATATCGCCCGTTCAAAAGATACCGAGGTTGATACTTATGCTTTTACCACTAAGAATCACCAGAAAATTTCCAGTCTTTTAGGAACCTTTATAGCATCAACGTTATTTACTAATAAAGAGGTACTCTTTAATAAAGACCTAATCGATAGAACTATTGTTTTTCCGCCTTACCCATTTATTAAGGTTAATACCGAGCTTACATCTACCACTAGCTGCTTAGGTACCTTTAGATATGACTATAATGAAACCTTAGGTAAAAAGGCTCCATTAACTAATAATAGCTTTATTAACGAAATTGATTTATCACGTAATTCTTACTTAAAGGGACATGTTGTTTTAGGAAAAACCTTAACACCGGCAGCGTTCTTTTTAAGTATGGTGACATCTGCTGCAAGATCTATTAGTAAAAAGATGCATATTGCAGCCCTTGATGATTTTATGATTATGCGAGGGACTGTGTTAAATGCAGAGGAAATTACTGAATTAAAGACTACCATTAATGAAGAGCTTTCCGAACTTGAAATTGCTACTCGTCATTTTGCGGCAGGGGAGAGTTTTGAGAAAACAATCAAGGCGCAGATTACTGAAGTATCATCAATGCCACTAGGTATTAACTTACCTGCTGATGTAAGTGATTTTAAAGAAATTGATGTAGAGAACTTCTATCAGACTGCTTTAAATTTCGGGATAAATTATCAGGATTATTTCTGCCCGATAACTAAGATTTTAATGCGTGATGATACGCTTCTAATCACCTTAAAAAATGATCTTATAGTTAATGATGCAAACCCTGTATCACTCTTTGCTCTTGATGGGGTATTACAGGCATTATTTGCCTTTATTGCCCAAAAGAGCGATGTAAAGCAGGAGTTAATGTTACCAAGCTTAGTAAGAAAGATTAGAATGCTTATTACTACCAAAAAGGCTACTACTTTAACCGCCCTTATTAAGCTTAAGAATATTAATACCTATGGCGCTTTACTTGATGCCTATATTTTTAGTAATCAGGAAATGCTGGCCTCTTTAGAAGGGGTGCGCTACTTAAAGTATGCTCAAAGTGCTAATGTGTTAGAAGGACTCTTTAAAGAAGAGTTACGTGCTATTCCTGGAAAAGCATTATGCAATATGGGCAAAGATGACTTAACAGCAAATATTAAGTCATTAACTTTTAATGCTGAAACTTCTGATAAAGATGAAATCAATGCCTTCTTATTGGCATTAGCGGTTAATTACATATATTCCAATATTGAAGTATTTGATACCCCATCTCATATAACCTCCTTATTTGGTGATAAGCTTGAGTTGGATTTTGAGGAAGGCTTTGCGATAAATGCTCTTGAGACCCTGGTATATGCCAATATTGCCCAAAAGACAGCTGATGAGGAGTATATAGTAAGTAGCCAATTTGAAGCTTTTAATGCAGCTGAGCTATTCAATACTATTGTTGCAACCGATTCCTCGGCCTTTACCCAGGCTGAGTTAATCTCACGCATCGGTGAAAACCTTATGGGGCTAATTAATAATACTTTAAGTATTGAGGATTGCTCAGGTGAAAATCGTGATAGTTTATTACGCTCATTTGTAACTTTAAATAAAGATCATAATACTCTTCTTGCAGCCTATGCTAAGAACATAGCTGATTTTGCAAGTGCCAAAAAAGTTATGCATGTAGCAGAAATTGCTACTCATGCAAGCTCACTTCTTGCAGCTCTTGATGACTCTTTAGCTAAGCAGCATCTTTTCTACACCCTTATTACCTCCGAGGCTGAAGCTCCGGCACTTAGAGCAAGTTATGCCTCAATGCATAATGTAGCTATTTATACCTTTAAAGAATACGTGCAAGATACGCAAAGTTTTGACTTTGATATGCTTATAGCTTCGGATTATCTCTATCGTGAAGATGAGCTGGCAATAGTTAATAATGCCTTTATTAAAGCACATGATGCTCTAAAGCTTGGAGGGATAGTATCCTTTATCAGTGCATCACTTGCTCCTTGTACGCAGTTTATTACCTCTATGCTCTCATTATCTAATAACTTTATTCTTAATAATGAGAAGACTCTGCAAAGTGAACAAAAGAGCGAGGTCAGAGTTGGTGATTTTAGTATTGTCTCCTTTAATAAAGATTTACCAAATCCTCAATACTTACCTGTTAGCGATTCAGCAAAGGGTGATGATGCTATTACTGCCAACAATGAATTTTCTAATGGTAGTGATAAAGTAGATAATGCTGATAATCTTTCCAGTGCTCCTTACTCTTTAGCAAAAGAGTGTTTTGAAGGGGATAAGTATTTAGCAGTAACTCTTTCTCAAAGTTCAGCACTAAGTGACTTAATGCGCACAATTACCTTTACTGATTTTGCCAGTGTCGTTAGTGATGCGCATACTGATTTTGCCCTTGAAAAATCTTTAAATGCCAGAAAGTTAGTTTTTGATTTTACTAATCTTTCATTTAATGAAACTCAAGCTTTAAGTTTATTCCTTGAAACCTTCGCAAAAGGCATGCTGAAGCTAAGTAGATTAAGTGACATAAAAGTTACTGTTTTAGTAAGCGATTTGCATAAGTATGATGACTCAGCAGCTCCTTCTTTAGATAGGGCAAAGAGTAATGAGATAAATCTTGATATTAACTCCTTAGCATTTGCTAATGACTCTTTAGCCTATGCACTATGGTGTTTAGTGCGTACTATGCGCAATGAATTATCTATGGATATTTTAACTATTGCGCTAAACGGCTCTTTAATTTCTGATAATCTTGATTTATTAACTGCCACATTCACTTATAGCAATGAAATCATTTGCCAAAAGGATAAGCGTTTTGCGCCTGATTTTGTAAGATACCAAGAAATTAAGGAGAGAGATGAAGCTCAAGGTACTGCTCTATTAGGTGCCCAAGAGTTTTCTACTACAAGTTTTGCTACTTCAGGAGTAAATCTTCCTGCAGTAAACCATGTACTAAACTTTAAGAAGCAGGGGAATTTACAGAGTCTAAGCTTTATGCAGGAGCCAATACCTGTAATTAAAGATAATGAGGTATTGGTAGATGTTAAAGCAACAGGTCTGAATTACCGTGATGTTATGTGGGCGCTTGGTATATTACCAGCAGAAGCGCTTGAAAATGGCTTCTCAGGTCAGGCGTTAGGTCTTGAATGCAGTGGTGTGGTAATAGCTGCTGGTAAAGATGCCCATGTTCCTGTGGGCGCAAAGGTTGTAGCTTTTGCAAAAAATTGTTTTGCTAAATTTGTAGTAACAAGAGCTGATAGTGTTGCTTTAATGCCAGAGGGATTATCCTTTGCTGAGGCGGCATCTATTGCTGTGGCATATTTAACTGCTTATTACTCTATTATTTATCAGGCAAGAGCATTAAGAGGAGAGAGCATCTTAATTCATGGCGGTGCAGGCGGGGTTGGCCTTTCTGCCATAACTATTGCACTTAATGCAGGTCTTGAGATTTACGCAACAGCCGGGACAGTCCAAAAACGCGCCTTATTAAAGCGTATGGGTGTTAAGCATATTTATGATTCTCGTTCTTTATCATTTAGAGAAGAGATATTGCGTGATACTGATAATAAAGGCGTTGATATTGTCTTAAACTCTTTATATAAAGATGGAGAAAAAGCCTCAATTGACCTACTTAAGCCATTTGGTCGCTTTATTGAATTAGGTAAGCGTGATTTCTTTGAAAATAACGCTTTAAGATTAAAGTGCTTTAAGGATAACTTAACTTTCTTTGGGGTAGATGTTGATGAGCTTTTAGTTTATCGCCCAGAAATTGCCCATAAACTTCTTACTGAGATTATGGCAAAATTTGCAAGTGGTGAATATACTCCATTACCTCGCAGTGAATATAGTAGTTCGCAGGTTAAACTTGCCTTTGCTGATATGAAGGCATCAAAGCATATAGGTAAGATTGTGGTAAATTATAAAGATACCGATTTTACAGATATTGCTGGGGTGGATGCTGCTTCTGCTACAAACAATAATTCTTCCTTAGGTGCATCAAAGAGAGATTGTTTAACAAATATTGAGGCTGATGATGCCTATATCATAACAGGTGGTCTTGGCGGTTTAGGTAGTACTATTGCCTCATTCCTGGCTATGCAGGGGGCTAAGTGCATCTACTTGCTTGGCAGAAAAGCATTTAATGAGAATATTGCATTAAAGATTGCAACTCTTGCTCAAAGCCTAAATGTTGATAAGGGCATCTTTAACTATAAGAGTCTTGATGTAACAAATGATAAGGATGTTGATTGCTTTATTAAGTCCTTAAAGGATAGCGATAAGAAGATTGCAGGATTTTATCATGCGGCAGTTGAGCTTAAAGATGCCTATATTATGGATCTTGGTGCGCAAGATTATGCTAAGCTCTTTAAGACAAAAGTATTAGGAGCATCATCATTTATTGCAGGCTTTATAAAGCATGACTTAAAGCCTATGCATATTATGTTGGTATCTTCTATTACCACCTTATTTGGTAATGAAGGTCAGGCAAATTATGTCTTTGCTAATGCCTGCTTAGAAGCATTAGCAGCATCATTAGTTACAAGAGGCTTTAATGCATCATCATTATTACTTGGTCCAATCGGTGATGTTGGTTTACTTAAAGGACAGGATAGACTCCTGTCAGTATTTGCGGATCGTTTGGGCTTAAAACCTCTTAAGGCTATGGATATTGCTGAGGCTATGCATACCAAGAGCGCTTATAATAATGTCTTATCATATTGCGCGTTAGCAACTAATTCCCTTTCAGCTATTAAGGCTTTAAGTGAAGCTCGATTTGCATCTTTATGTAGCAGCTATAATATTACCGCTCAAGTTCATGATAAGTCTTTACTTGATAAGTTAAAAGCTGTAAGTGAAGATGAGGCAGTTGGGTTATTAACCAAACGCATTCAGACTATTTTAGCTGAGCAATTAGGTATGGATATAAGCAAGATTGCTGTTAATAGTCCATTATCTGATTTAGGTATTGATTCCTTATCTTTAATGGAAACTGTGGCAGTACTTGAAAAGGAACTTGAAATTAAAGCAGGTCTTTCAGGTTTGGCTGGTAATAGTACTATTAAGTCCTTGGCAACATTCTGCGTAGGGCGTATTAAGAAACCTCAGAGTGAGGAGGATATTGTGCTTTCTACCTTAGAGCGTCAGCATGGCACAAAGCTTAGTGATGAGGTGCGTGATAAGGTAAATAATAGCTAGTAAGCTTAGTAAATCTTAGTAAGATTTATGAAGCAGGCTTTTTAGGGTAGGGAAGAATTTGGAACTTTCTAATATTTTTGGGGAGGTGAAATACTGGTTTTTTCCGGTTTTTTGAGTGGGGATTTTGGCGATAGAAATACGGTTCTTTCCAATTTTTGGTGACGATTTGAGCTTTTTTCAGGTTTTAGGAAAGAAGCAAGAAAAAAACAGGCCTACCCCAAAAAAAATAGAGTCAAGAATCTTAGGACTAAAAAGCTATTTTGGATTTTAAGTAAACAGGCAAATTAAAGGGCTATTTTTTGGAGGTTACTTCAGTAATTTAGCCCTTTTTTATAATAAAGTAGATAAAAGATAGAATATGGGTTCTAGTTTGGTATAATGCGACCTTAAAAAGCAGAGATTTTAAATTTTATAACAAATGTAACAATTTTTACAATTGAAGGTTGGGTATAATTTTCTGATTTAGAAAAAGATGTACAATTAACTTGTTAAATAGTATCAGAATTATAAATAAGTTTTAGTATTAAACCTAAAGGTTTGAAGGATTGTTTTGTTTACACATTGCATGTCTAAGCTAGAGAATATGAATATGAATATGTTTATGCCTGCGTCTCTCCTCTGAATACCTGGCATAGTCTGGCCAGGGCTTGAATTTTTACCCCTGATATTAAAACTTGCATTTTATAAAAAAATACGGATTAAGCAGTATAATGAATAAGTTGTCAGCGCAAGATCGTTCTAAGCTTCTAGCACAGTTTGCAGGAGTTGCCAATAATAAAAATTCTACGCTAGGAGTAGGAGCTGTTAAAGTAAAGAAGAGTTGCAATTTCAAGGATTTTTTACTTTATAAAAAAATTCAGGCACATAGCAAAGTTGCCGAACAGATGGGGATTCCCAACCCTTTTATGCAATGTCATGGAGGTATGGCGAAAGCTCATACTAACATTGAGGGGGTTGATTATATTAACTTTGCGACTTATGATTATTTAGGTCTTAATGGCGATAAACGTATAAATGATGCCGCTTTTATGCAAATGGAGCAATATGGCACAAGTTGTGGCTCCTCTCGTTTAGTTGCAGGGGAAAGACCAGTTCACCGTGCCTTAGAACAGGCTATTGCTGATCATTACGGTACTGAAAGCGCATTATGCTTTGTAAGTGGTCATGCCACAAATGTAACAGTTATCTCTACCTTATTTAATCGTGATGATTTAATTTTATACGATAGATTATCACATAATTCTATTTTATTAGGTGCAAAAGACTCAGGGGCTACAATCTTAGCCTTTAAGCATAATGATATCCAATCTCTTAGAGAACTCTTAATTGAGCAGCGTGGTAAATATAATAACTGCTTAATTGTCACCGAAGGGGTGTTCTCTATGGATGGTGATATCCCGGATTTACCAGCATTAGTTGCCTTAAAGAAGGAATTTGATGCCTTTTTAATGATTGATGAGGCGCATTCTTTAGGTGTTATTGGCAATACTGGTAGAGGCATTTGTGAGTACTATAATATTCCAACTCAAGATGTTGATATTATTATGGGCACTCTTTCAAAAACTCTTTGCGCCTGTGGTGGTTATGTTGCAGGTAAAAAAGAGTTAATCGAGATGCTTGAGTATTATGCTCCAGGTTTTGTGTACTCTGTTGGTTTATCACCTGCATTAGCAGGTGCGTCTCTTAAGGCAATGGAGTTACTTCATAGTGAACCTGAGAGGGTACAGAAGCTACAGGCAAATTGTCTTTATGCGAAGAATAAAGCTAAGGAGTTAGGGCTCGATATTGGTAGTGCTTCTGCCACAGCGGTTTTGCCAGTTATTATAGGTTCCTCACTTAAAGCTACAATTTTATCAAATTTATTATTTCAGCATGGTATTTTAGCTTTACCGATAATATTTCCGGTAGTAGAAGAAGCCAAGGCGCGTATTAGATTTTTCTTAAGCGCAAGTCATACAAGCTCCGATATAGACAGGGCTTTAGAGATTGTGAAGGAATTACTACCTGAGGTAGCAAAGTATGAGGCGCAGTTTACAAAAACTGAGTAACTAGCTTAGAGTAAACTTGAAATATTAGACATGGTTAAAAAGAAGTTTCAGATAACAGGTTGTCCATGTGGTAAGGATGACTTAAAAAAACGTGTGTTTTTAATGCTCCAGGGGCCTCAGAGTGGATTTTTTCCGGCTCTGGCATTAGCACTGGTAAAAAAAGGAGCTAAGGTTATAAAGATTAACCTTTGTGGGGGGGATTACTTTTTATGGCATCGTTATTTTATTAAAAATGACAATGTAACTTGCATAAATTACCATGGTGGCGCTAAAAAGTTCATGGAATTTATCACCTCTATTTATCATAAATATCAGGTAACTGATATTATGTCATACTCCGATTGGCGCCCTTTTCATCAAGAGGCAATCTTAGTTGCCAAATTCTATAATCTGAATGTCTGGGTGTATGAAGAAGGGTATTTGCGTCAGGGATTTGTAACTCTTGAAGAAAATGGAGTAAATGGCAGAAGTTCAGTGCCTCATAGTCCTGAGGTGATTACAGAGCTTGCTAAAACACTCCCGCCTTTAGCTCCTTCCATTGATAGAAGCGATACTTTCAGGAAAAAAGTAATATATGCAGTAATGCATCATTTCGGGAATGTAGTGTTATTTCCGTTATTTCCGTTTTATCGCACTCATAGAGAGCATAATATCTTTGTAGAATTACTTGGTATATTACCAAGGTATTTTAAGCGTTATAAAAGAGCATCTAAGTCAGAGCGAACACTTAAGGAGTTTTTTGCGCATAAGGGAAAGTATTTCTTTTACCCTCTGCAGCTTAATCATGATTCTCAAGTGCAGCTATACTCTCCTTACTTAAGACAGGAAGAGGCAATCTCTACTGTGATTTATTCTTTTGCAAAAAACGCTTCTAAAGATAGTAGACTGCTTATTAAAAACCATCCGTTAGATAATGGTCTGATTCCTTATGCCAATATCATAAAAGCAATATCCTCATCTTTAGGATGTGTCGATAGAGTGGTATATGTAGAAGATGGGAATACTAATATGCTAGTAAAGGAATCATCTGGAGTAGTATTAATAAATTCTACTGTGGGGTTAAGTGCTCTAAGAGCGTATAAAAGAGTATTTTGTTTAGGTGATGCTATTTACGCTATGCAAGGTCTTGCCGCCAGCTATAAAACTTCCAGCCTTGATGATTTCTGGGAGAATGAGGAAGTGGTTAATAAAAAGCTGGTGGAAGATTTCTGCAAAGTGTTACAGGCAAGAGCTCTTGTAAGTGGTGATTTTTACAATCATAAAGGTTCCTTAATTGCAGCAGCTTCCAGCATCAGGCGTTTTATAATAAAAGGGGAGAAGGGCTAAAGTCGAAAGGTAAAAGGCATAAGGCAAGACTACTGAAGCCAGAAGGTAAGAAAGGTAGAAAGTGGGATGATGGGCTGCGCTTGAAAAAGTGATCTTATTGAAAATATCAGAAATGGTTAGAACAAAGCCAGGAAAGCACAAAGGTAAAAAAGAAAGGTAGAGAGCATAGAAAGGAATAAAGCATGAGGCTATCAATTAACGATGATTACTATTTAACTAATGCCGTAGCTCAAGATGTGGAGACAGGTATTGACCTTATGCTGGAGGTTGCTGACGGGCTGCTTGAGAATATGTTTGCCTCATTAAATGTGCGTGATGCTCTTATTATGCTTGCTGATACTAATAGCGATTTTATAAATACGGAGAATATGTATTTTATAAAATCAGTTAAAGATAATGAGATTGAGGGGTTTATGTATGCTTATAAGCAGAATAATGAGCATTTGCCTGATGCCATAAACTCCTTTATAACTCCAAGCAATAAAACATTACTGGAAAAAGTAATGTTTAGTGCTCCAATTGGGAGTTTTTATTTAAATACTCTTTATGTAGCCCCAAAATGTCGAGGTCTTGGACTTGGGAGCTTGTTACTTGATTTAGTAAAGATGCAGGCTGCAAATGCCAGTGTTTCCTCAGTATACCTTCATTGTTATGCTGATAATTATGGGGCATTAAAGCTTTATGAAAATTTTGGGTTTAAAGTAATAGAATCCTTTAGCTATGAAAGTTTAATTACTAAGGATAATAGCGAAGGAGATAAGGAAAAACAGAGTAAGGATGTAAAAGTCTTTAATCATCAGGAAGGGTTGATTTTACGTTTTGACTTATAAAGAGTGATGGAAGTTTGGGTAGAACCTTTCGGGGGTTCTCCAGATTTTTATTAGAAGTCCCTAAGGAATGCAATACACTATGAAATTTCAACATGCGCTAATTACTGGAATAAGTGGGGAGCTTGGATTTAATCTTGCCAGCTTCTTAATAACTAATAATTTAGCAGGCATGCTTAGTGTTTGCGCCAGAGGGGATAAGAATGATGAACCTCTTTTATCACTTGCTCAAAAATATAAGGTAAAGGTTAACATAGAGCATTTTGATATAAGAGATGATGATGCATTAAGTGCTTTTATTACCAGGTCCTATAACAAAACCCCCCTTGATTTAGTAATAGCTAATGCAGGTGTATCTTTAAGTTCTGATGATTTAGGTCTTGAGGATTTTTTTGAGATAAATAGAGGTTTTGATATAAATGCCAAAGCTACTATAAAAACTCTTTATAAGAGCTTATCGTTATATCGAAAGAATGTGAAAGATTCATGCACAAAAGAGCATGGTAGAGATATTGGCAAGGTGGTAGGTAATGATCAGGGTAAAGATAGAAATAAAGATATTCCTACACTCAACCTTGTTGCCATATCATCTTTAGCATCACTATTACCAATGCGCTCATCACCAATATACAGCTCCTCAAAAGTTGCCATAAATATGTATGTTAATGCTTTGCGTAATTCCTTAAGCGATGAGGAAGCAAAGAGTGTTAAGATAACCTTAATCATTCCTGGTTTCATAAAGACTGCTATGAGTGATCGTTTTATAGGTAATAAAGCAATGATGATTAGTGCCAGTGATGCTGCTAAAAAAATCATAGGGGCAGTAGTTAAGAATAAAAGACAATTAGCCTTCCCAAAAATACTGTATCTTGGAACCTTACTGGGAGCATTCCTTCCAAACTTTATAATAAAACCTTTTGTTAAGATGTTTGACTTTGGGGTGGTGGCTGATAAGGATAGAGTTAAGTTCTTAGAGGACGGTATAAAGGCATTGGATGATAGTACTTACTCTCAAGAGAGTCTTAAAGATTCTAAAAAGAGTTTTAGAGGTACCTCAGAAGATAGAGAAAATGGTTCTGAAAATAGGAGCAATGAGGGAGGAGGTAAATAGTAGCTGTAATGTAGTGGCACTTAAGCTTATAATATTCAACATTTCAAAATAAGAAATCCTACTTTGTAAATCAATTCATGATTTAATCAAATTAGTTAGTACAGTTTTTAAATTAACTAAAATTTTATACTAAAATACTTGATATTTTTCAGATTCTTAAGTTTAGAAAATCTTAACTTTTTTCTTTCTGATTTTTAGAAAATAGACTGGTAAATAATCAAAAAGGTGATAAAAATACTGATTATTTATCAAGCAATTTTTAAAAAATTGACACAGATCAAAAAAAAAAAAAAAAAAAAAAATAAAATTGTTAGCTGAACATTTTTCTTTTAAGTCACTTCTTTACTACTTGTTTTGGGGTGACTTTTTAGAAAAAATTAAAAATTTTTGAAGAGCCTCTTCTTATAATTATAGTTATAAATATTAAGTTTTTGAAATGATTTCATCAGCCAACCTATTTAATTTTAGCCAGAATGATGATTTTTTTAAATCAAATGGTTTAACACCTGAATCTCTTTTAGAACAATATAAGTCAGATAATATAGATTCCCCTTCTTTAAATAAAGAATCTATTAAAAGTAATGAGAGCTTAACTTCAAAAAAACTTGCAAATACCTTGGATAAAAGAGCAAGTATAAATACAAGTTCAACAGCCTATGTGGGTGATGATTCTTGTGATGTTACTCTTGATAACATTCTTGAAAAGAATGAATTATCTTCTTTATTAGCTTTTTACCATAAAAGGTTTATAGTTGATTTTGAAAATGAGACTATCCTTTTTTCTAAAGCATCATTTTTAAAGTCTATTGATTTTAATTTAACTTACGATGTTGAAGATCTTAAAGAGGAAGTAGGTGATTTATTTCAAACAAAGATTAAATTACAAGGTAAGGCGTTAGTTCGTTTTGCGGTATTTCAGGAAGGTCATTCCTTTAGATGGTTATCTGAAAAAACAATCTCCAGTGCTACTTTAACTGAAAGTATCTTAGATGTGGATTTATCAGATGTTGATAAGGGGAGATTAGAGTTTCAGATAAACTTCTTAGAGGATACCACAATTTTTGCTGGTTGTGATGTATCAGTAGTAGATTTACCTACTATCCCTTATGAGAATGTTCTACAAAGAAAAGCTAGTCCTACATTAGAATTATGTAGTGAAATGCCAATATTCTATAAGTTTAACCAAGAGAACCTGGCATTTTATTCCTTTGAAGATGAGAGTTTAACCTTATTTAAATCAGGTATTGTTGATTTATGTACTTACTTTAACTCTTTTAGTTATGGTAAGTGGCTTAAATACACTAATGTTACTGATTTATCATTCTTTATTAAGTTCAAAGGCAGCATAAGAGTAAGCTTTGAGTATCTTTATGAGGAATCAGAAGTAAATTCTAAGAATGGTTTTACAGTAAACCTACAATCTAATGGAAAAGAGTATAAGAGCTTTGAGTTACAAAGCCTAAATTCAAAACCTGATATTATCGGCTTTAAGATTGAGGCACTGACAGATTCTGTTATTTATGACTTTGGTTACTTAACCAATTCCCCTGTAACTCAGAAGGTAAAGATTGGTATTGGTATAACAACCTTTAAACGTGAAAAAGATTGTATAGCAGCTTGTAAACGTTTAGCAACAGCAATTGGTAACTCTGACTTTTATAAAGACAAAATAAGTGTAACAGTAGTAGATAACGGACAGACTATTACTGAGGATATGATTCCTAAGAGTGTAACACTTATCCCTAACAGAAACCTTGGTGGTTCTGGAGGTTTTACCAGAAACCTTGTTCACTATAAAGATTTAGGTGATTACACTCATTGTTTGTTTATGGACGATGATGCCTCTTGCTATGGGGAATCTATTTTTAGAACCTATCAGTTATTAGCTCATGCATCAGATGATAGAGTAGCTGTTAACGGTGCCATGTTCTCAGCAAATGTTAAATTCTTGCAATGGGAAAGTGGTGCTTGGTTTGATGGATGTTGTCACCCAATTCATTGTCATTTAGATATGAGGTTTGTAGAAAATCTACTTTTAAATGAAAAAGAAGAATGTCCTCATCAGGTTTATGGTGGATGGTGGTTCTTTGCCTTCCCTATAAAGCATGTAAAACAATATGTACTACCGTTTTTTGTTCGTGGTGATGATGTTCAGTTCTCCTATGAAAATGATTTTACTATTGTAAGAATGAACGGCATTTGCTCATGGCAAGAGGATTTTAAGCTTAAAGAAGGTCCACTTACGTTTTATTTAGATGCTCGTTCTCACATTACTCATCATTTAATCTCTAAACAAACGACTCCAAGTGGCTGGTTTGTATTTAAAACCATGTTTAACTTCTTTAGTGCGATGTTTTGTAATTCATATCTTTATGATAGAGCTAATGCCATATATTTAGCTTATTCTCATCTCTTAAAAGGTAAGAGCTTCTGGGAAAGTAATCTAGATATGCAGGCTGTTAGAAAGCTGGTAAAAGAATCTATTGAAACAGAGTTACCTTCAAAGGAAGGGTATGATAAATTAGATTCTCTTCCTTATGCTGATAAGAATTTAAAAACAAGAATATTCCCTAAATTAGTTCGTAAGATAACTTTAAACGGTCATCTTATTCCTAATTTCTTACTTAGTAATAAAGTCTATAAACTTAGCAAGTATGAAACACCTAACCCAAACAGAATGTTTCTAAGAAAGAAAGTAGTGGTTTTTGATCCGATAAATGAAACATGTTTTACGCTTACCAAAAACTCCTATAAGTACTTTAAGACTATGTTTAAGGTACTTTGGGTATCGGTAATATTTGCTCTAAGATACAAGAGCCTTTCACGTAAATACAAGGCATTCTTTAGAAACGATTATTCAACTGATGCTAAATGGCGTTCATTCTTTGAGAAGAAGTAGGTAATGGATATGAATGCTTTGATAAATAGAATAAATAAAGAAATATTCATTCCTCAGGTTGCCATTTTTTGCATGCCTCATAAGTACTTAAGGCATAACCAAGAGAGGTTCATGCTATGAGTTAGATAACCTTAATCGTGTAATTCAGCACAAATAATAAATAGTATTTTAGTTTAGTTTTTGAGCAGGTAATTTCTTCTCATGAGTCCTTTTTGTCTCCAAAATATAGTGTTACAAACAGATGATGAAGCATCTAAATCCCTTTATACCATAAAGGAAGAAGGCTTTATTTCTACTGCAACCTATATGAATTATTTAAATCTGGAGCTTTTAAAAGAGCTTATAGATTTAGAGAAGGTATTCTTGCGATTTAACTATTCAGGTGCTGGTACGCTTGAGGTTAGAGGGGTAAATCTTAAGAGTAATAAGGATTTTTTAGTAAAGGCAATAAAGTTAGGTGAGGGTGTTGTAACACCAGCAATTAGTGATACAAATGATTCGTATGATTCCGGTAATCAATCAGCGTCTGTTTTTGGTTTAAGTGCTTCTTCAGAAAACTCACTAATTGAAATTGATTTAAGTGAATTGCTATCAGACGAGGCAATACCTAAGAATAAAGAAGATGAAAAAGCATCTTTAATCTACATTAGATTTACCCCTTCATTAAAGCTAACTAATGCACAATATTTTATTGCTAGTAAGAATGAAGTGCGAGATGTAAAGGTAGCGCTTATAAGCACTACTCATAATAGATTTGATGATATAAGAGCATTAGTAAACAACTTTATAGCCTTTGCAAATGATGAGGCTAAGGAAGTTATTAGCGATGATAACTGTAGTATAAACTTTAGAGAACCTTACCATCTTTTTATCGTAAATAACGGTAGTAGTTTTAAGCTTGAGGATTTACTTGGCTTTGAAGTTGGTGCTGATGCTTGCCGTAATCATCATAATCTTACAGATAAGGTTATTAATACCCTCAATGATAAGCTTACCTTAATCCAATCACCAATAAACTCAGGAGGATCAGGTGGATTTGCTTTAGGTTTAGAAGAGGTTCTAAAGTTTAATAAAGATAATCCTAATGAGTCCTTTACTCATTATCTGTTTATTGATGATGATGCTTATTTTAATAAAGAGTGTTTATTTAGAACAATAAGACTTCTTTCATGTTTAAAGGATAAATATCAGCAGTCAGTATTATCAGGGAGCATGTTTACTAAAGAAGATCCTACCCATTGTCACTGTATGTTAGAGGGATTAAGAAACAACCTTCATCATAAGATGATAGCAGGGCGTTTTAAGGTAACTGATAAAAATACACTGCTTGAGAATTTATCTATTGCTTACCAAACCATTACCTCAAACCTTGTCAATGCTGAAGAATCAAACAGCAGTTTAAGAACTACTTATGCTGCCTGGTGGTATGCCTGTTACCCAATACAAATAGCTCAAGAGTTTGGAGGTCCAAATAAAGGGTATTTTTTAAGAGGTGATGATCAGGAATATGCCTTAAGGATAAATAAGAAGGTTATTTACCTTAATGGTATCTGTGTATGGCATCCAAGGTTTAGTACTAAGGTATCTGGATTCAGAACATTCTTAGGGATGAGAAATTATATGGTCAATTGCCTTAAGTACTCAGATAGTCCAAGAAAGCTGATTTTGATATTGGTTTGTTACAAGTTCTATAAAGGATTATTCCAAAAGGATAAGACCATCCTTTTATCAAGACTTTATGCTCTTAACTCATTTAGAGAATTTAAAAATGAATATATCTGTGGGGATAGGTTTATAGGTGGTTACCAGTTTTTTGTAGAAAAATATCGTGATAGTAGTTTATTAAAAATTACTCTATTTTTTATTCAGAAGATTTTAATTTTTGTATTACTAAAAAACAGGACAAATGTTTTTTAATTAAAAAGGGAAAGAGATGAAGTTATTTTCATGGTTATTTAAAAATAGTAGTAAACCTGAAAACCGACAAAAAGTTGCTTATCAGGCTTTTATGGGAACCAATTATGGAACCATACTACAAACATTTGCTTTGTATCATGTTTTAGAAAAAAAGTTTAATTGCGATGTAGAAATAATTGGCTGTGGTAATTTTAGAAATAGACAAACACCTGATGAGAAGCTTAAAGAGACTAATTTAGGTGATTATTTAGCTTTAACCATGAGAAAAACCTTTGAGAATTTTAATGAAGCTGAATTTAAATATAACTTGCTACTCGATAAGATTCCTCCTGAAGGATTATTAACAGTTGGACAAGAAAAGGAACTTTCTACATTTGATAGTGTTATTTGTGGTAGTGATCAGGTTTGGAAACCTTCATCTTTTTGGTTTTGTGGTAAGCGATATATGAACTATGCAACCAAACTAAATCTAAATACTATTGGTTACGCCCCATCTGTTGTTGTTTCATCTTCTGATATGGTTCCTCAAGAATATTATGAAAAGTGGGTTGAATATATGAAAGCTGTAAGGCATGTATCAACTCGTGAAATTTCATCTTCAGTGTTTGTTAGTGGTTTAATAGGTAGAATCTCAACACCTGTAATAGATCCGACTTTATTACTCACTCGAGAAGAATGGGAAAATGCCTTTACTACATTACCTGTAATTAATGTATCAATCAGAAATCAAATTCAAGATAAGGACTATTGTTTAATTTATTTCTTAGATCATTTTAATTATTACAAAGAGCAAATTTTTGAGATATGTAAAAAACACCACTTAGAACCAGTTTTGTTAATTGGTAGAGATATGGGAGTTAAAAAGACTTTAAATGAAAATTGTGCCTATACCGATCCAAATGGTTTTATGCATTTAATTCAGGGGGCGAAGTTAGTCTTATGTGATGGTTTTCATGGATGTTGCACATCAATAGCAAATGAAATCCCATTTTTATTTTTCAAAAAACCAAAAATGAAGCACTTAGATGAACGCTTGTCTGACCTGTTTGTACGATTAAATCTTATGGATAACGTATATCAAAATGGGGAGGATATTGATCTTAATAAATTATCCCCTAAAAGAGCGATTAACGAAATAGCTAAGCAAAGAGAATTTTCACTTTTATATTTAGAAGAATCACTAAAGAAGGAATAATTTATGATATCAATGTATGCACATATAGTTCAATTAGTTTCTCAATTAAAGGCATATGGCATTAAGAAAGTAGTATTTTCAGGGGGAAATAGAAATATTCCTTTACAAGAGACTATTATAAGCGACCCTTTCTTTGAATGTTATTCTCATTTAGATGAACGTACTGCAGCTTATTTTGCACTAGGATTGGCTGTAAAGAGTAATGAAATTGTTGCTATATCATGTACCTCTGGTACTGCATTAGCAAATTATACTCCTGCTGTCGTAGAAGCTTTTTATCAAAAAGTACCACTTTTGATTTTATCAGCTGATCGTCCACCGTTATTATTAGATCAAAATGAAGATCAAATGATAAATCAAACTGATATATTCAAAAATTTTGTAAAGAAGTTTGTAAATTTACCATTTGTTCATGGTCCTCATACAACATGGGGGTGTCGTATTCTCATAACGGAGGCATTAAATCAGTTAAGACATCATGGGGACGGTCCAGTACATATTAATTTTCCAATTGAAGATTCAGGTTTTAAGTTTAAAGATGGTATTGCTCCTGTTGGCACACCTATTCCTTTACTATCTCCATTCGTAAAGAGCCACAAGGAGTACCTTCTTAACCGTATAAAGAATTTTAAGCGCATTGCAATAATGTGTGGGCAGACTAATGGCTTATCAAAAGAAGAGTCTGATTTAATTAATAAATTTTGTGTTAAGTATAATGCCATTGTAATAGCTGATGCGTTATCTAATGTTCAAGATTTAACTCATGTTATTAATCTTGCTTTAATGAATCGAAATCATCCTAAGTGGGTAGAGGCCCAAAATCTATTTCCTGATTTAGTAATTCAAATTGGAGGGAGAACCACATTTGGTGTAAATGGTAGATTTAGAGCTAACAAAAATCTTTTTGAGTATTGGTTAGTAAGTAGTAGTGGGAATATTGCAGATTTATTTAGAAACATTAAATGTGTTATTGAGTCTGATATTTTAAATTTCTTTGAAATGTTTAGTAGCGATGAAGAAAGTATTAAACATAAGAGTGGTCTTTTTGGAAAGAGACTCGATTCTACTACATTATTATCTCAATATTACACTACTGTTAGGAGTTATCTTGATAAGTGCATAGATTTTCCAAAGATACCATATTCAAATATTTATTCAACAAAGAGATTAATGGAAAGTATTCCAGCTAAATCATTAGTTCATTTAGGTATTCTTGATAGTCTAAATCATGGACTTCTATTTTTAAATAAAAATAATGTTGAATGTTATTCAAATCGACCAACCTGGGGTATTGATGGCACTTTGGCGTCTTTTTTAGGACAGGCTTATTTGCATGATAATTTAGCGTATTTATTAATTGGCGATTTAAGTTTCTTCTATGGTATGAATGCAATATGGAGCCATCATATTAAGAATAATGTTCGTATTATGCTTAATAACAATAATGGAACATCAACTATTGAGCCAAATGCAATTAGATATAAGATTGATGTAAACAATTGGGGTAAATACCAGGGGACAAGACATAATGCAACAGCTAAAGGTTGGGCGGAGTCAGTTGGGTTTAAGTATTTAGAGGCTCATAACCAAAGTGAATTTGAAGAAAAACTAAAAGAATTTCATTCAAAGAGTGATAAGCCAGTGTTATTTGAAGTGTTTACAGATAATAAGGTAAATCATTCCGTTAAATCATCAACGTCAGGGTATATGGATAAACTTCCTATCGAGAATAAGTAGATTTAAGAACTTGTATAAGCATTTATAGCTATTCTTGGGGCGATTATTTTTAGAGAAAAATAGAAAATGAAAATTATTAACTATTTTAAAGATAATAAAGGTAATGAAGTTTATGAAATCACTGGAAGTAGTTGTTTAATCTATGAAGATGGTGATGATATATATGATATTCAAGATCAACTTTATAAACAAATATTGTTCTATAAGAATAATATAATTAAGAGCCAAGAATTTTCAAGCGAATATTTTGAGAATAAGGGGCTTTTAATTCAGTTTTCTGGTTCTAATAATATTGTCATTATTGATAAAGATAACAAAATAAAAAAGAGCAAAATCTGTGCCAAGAATGATAGTTTCTTTTATATTGGAAAATCAAAATATCAAATTTCTAATTTGAATATTGGTAGTGTGTCATCAACAGATATAAATGTAATTATTTTGGATGATTTGTCTTGTGTCTCTTTTACCCTAAAGATAGAAGATCATACAAGGATATTTATAGGTTCTGATTGCCAAGTGTCGCTTAAAGTGTATTGTTGGACAGGTGATGGTCATGCAATTTTTGATGATTTAGGTAATTGTATAAACGTAGGAAAGGAAGTAATTATCGGTAATCACGTATGGTTAGGATTTAAATCGACAATATTAAAAAATTCATTAATTGCGTCAAATTCGATTGTAGGTGCATGTTCTTTAGTTAGTGGAAAGTTTAATAAACAGGGCGTTGCATTAGCAGGTGTACCAGCGAAGATTGTTCGTAGCAATATTAGCTGGGATAGAAATCCCCCAAAAAAATACAGGAGTCAAAAATGAGAAGTGACAAAAGAGCTATTGTATTAGGTGGAAATGAAAAAATAGCCTTCTCTATTGCCTTTATGATTAATCAGTTAAACGAGTATGTTTATGATGAAGTTGATGATATATATGTATATTACGATTCTTGGAGCGAAAGGGACTTACAATTAGTTAAGACTTTATGTGATAAGGTAAAGTGTGTAGAGTATAGTTTTGAGAATTTTAAGAAGTTATTAAATTTACCTTCAATTACCAAAGTAGGATGGCAGTGGACTCATGTAGTATGTTCTATATTTGAAATCTTTAATCTTGTTGAGCAATACGATAAGGTTTTATGGTTAGATTCTGACATTATTATACGTGGAAATTTTGCTAAGATTTTTGATTATCAAAATATTGCAATGAGGAAATCCTTGTTAGGAAATTTATCTGATTCAATTGGTTTAGATATAGATGGTGATAATACTCTTTATAATAGTGGGGTGGTTCTTGTAAGTAAAGAATTGAGAGGGAAAAACTTAGCTAATAAATGTTATGCGATAACAGCTAAACAGATTGATAAAATAAGGTTTCCAGACCAAGCGGCAATCTGTTATGCATGTTATGAAAGTGCTACTCAAATAACTGAGTTGTCATCAATTTTTCATTGCCTTCCATTCGGTAGAAAGGAAGATAAAATAGAAGAAAGTTTCATAATTCATTCCCCTGGAGGGTATAAGGTTTGGAATCATCCTGTTATTTCATTGATGTTCCCACAATTTAATGCATTTTATAATTTATGGATTAATAACGGAGGTAGTAAGTATGAAGGAGAACATTTTTTCACTCAATTGGGTGATAACTCTACTTTAATAACTCAGTATATTAATTGTTCTTTGCTTTTAATGGATTTTTATGAACAATTATCCAATAGATATTTACCAGATGGTTTTAATGTTAAGTTTTTTGTAAGAGATAGAAGTATAAAGTTTTTATATAAAGAAAATCAAAAAATTTTTTATAAAATTCTATGTAAGTCATACTATAAGATTATTTTATGTTCTAGATTTATAAGTAATGATTTTTTGGAAATTTTAAAGAAGTTAGAAAGTACTTTTGTAATTGAAGGAAAGACATTACCAAATTATAAACTTAACTTGCTTAGATTTTCTATCATTGATAAGAAAGATATTCAGTACATTGAGTTTGTTTTAAAAGGAACGGAACCTAATGTCCTTGATTTTATTGAGGATTTTATGACTATTTCTGATAAGTATGTTAAGAAATTTTTCAGAGATACAAATAGAAAGTTTATTAATTTTAATGAGGGAGAGTAAATGGATACTATAACTTGGTTTGTTATGGGGGCTTCCTCAGGACTCGGTGAACATCTAACTAAGGCTTTACAAGCAAGTAATAATGAAATTTATAGATTTAATATTATTGCTTGCTCAAGAAGTATAGAAGAACTAGAAACAGAAAATTATTTATCTGTAAGATGCGATATTACAAATATTGATGATATCAAGAATGCATTAAACAAAGGGCTTGAAAAATTTAAAAAAATTGATGTAGCAATTAACCATGCAGGAACATCAACAATTTCAACAGTTGAGGAATGTGATACTGAAACTTTTAGAAAAGTTTTTGAGGTAAATTTTTGGGGTACATATTATTTTACTAAAGTATTTTTAGAGTATTTTAGATCTTATTATAAGCTTTATAAAAAGAAAGGGAGATTGTTATCCCATACATCAGCTTCAGGACTTTCTCCTAAGTATTACGGTGTTACTTATAATTCAACCAAATATGCGACAGAAGCTTTATTGTCTAATGCGTGGCTAGAATCGGTATCATTCTTAGAATTAATGACTATTGAATGTGGGTTCTTTACAGGAACTAATATACAGAGTAAACATAATGAATTTGTAACTAGATTTCCTGAATATAAATTAGATTTTTTAAGAGAATGTAATAAATATCGTTATACAAGTTTATTATTGTCATCATTGCCTCCATATGCTCTTTTTCCAAGAAGTAAAAACAGTATAGAAAAAGCAATTGAAATAATAATAAAGCTCACAAGTGATACCTCTAAAACTTTGCCAAGACGACTTATGTTAGGAAGAGATGCTTGTATTAGAGTTTCTACTGAAGTTAATCACATTATTGGGGATTTATATAATTCTGTGCGTTTTATAGATGACTTCCGTTAATTCAAATAATTGAGTTATTTTCAATAAAAGATCTTAATGTGTAAAACACATTGGGATTTTTTTATGTTAAGAGAGAAGTTTTAAATCAAATAAAGTAGGAGGATGAGTGTATTATGAAGTATAGAAATAGCTAGATTAATAGCTTTGTATTATGCATGTACAATATTACGCCCTTCGTTCCTTATCTGCATCAATCCATCCCTACCCCCTATACTTAATTTCCAGGTGAGAGAATTAGATAAGAAAAAGGCAGAATAAGACCATCAAATTTGGCATAAATGAGTAATAATGATAATAATAGTTGGTTTTAAAAATATGGTATTAGTTGCACATATAAGAGGTTCTTATGGAAATCCGTAAACTTAGAGATCTAGAAGTCTCAAAATTAGGTCTTGGCTGTATGGGAATGAGCCAAGGTTATGGAAATCCTGCCGATATTGACAAAATGGTTAAGCTTATTAGATATGCTTATGATGAGCTTGGGATAACATTTTTTGATACAGCAGAGTGTTAAGGTCCATTTACTAATGAGCAGTTGTAGGTAAGGTGCTTGAGTCTATTATGGATAAGGTAAAGATTGCACTAAGTTTGGGAAAACTATCGATAAGAACCAAAAACAAATCTTAGATTCTTCACCTGCAACAATCAGAAAATCAGTTGAAGGATTTTTAAAGAGATTAAGAACTGATTATTATAGACTTATACTATATGCATAGAGTTGATACTAAAGTTCCTATTGAAGATATTGCCTCATGTGTTGGTGACTTAATTAAAGAAGGTAAAGTAAAACATTGGGGGTATTATAAGCAGCTGTTGCAACTATTTGTAAAGCTAATACTATTACCCTAGTTACTGCTGTGCAAAGTGAATACTTTATATGGTGGAGAGAACCTGAAGAAGAATTACTTTCGGCGCTTGAGGAACTAGGTATTGGTTTTGTACCTTTTAGTCCGTTAGGTAAGGGATTTTTAACAGGTAAGATAACTGAAAGTACAACTTTTGGGTGTGATGATTTCAGAAGCATTGTTCTAAGATTTTCTAAAGAGTGCATTAGTGCTAATTTAAAATTTGTAAACTTCCTAACTGATATGGCAAAAGAGAAAGGTATTACCACAGCACAGCTTGCTTTTGCTTGGGTAAGTGCTCAAAAGCCATTTATTGTACCAATTCCAGGAACAACCAAGCTTGCAAGATTACAAGAGAACATACAGAGCGCAAATATTCTTTTATCAAGAGATGAATTAGGTAAAATCACCTCAGAAATTTGCAAGATTGAAATTAAAGGTGATAGATATCCTGCAAGTTTAGCAGCAAGAGTAGGTAAATAGTGATAGCTAAGTATTAAACTTTAAAAAGCCTACCTTGGTTTGCTAATGAAATAACTTTTGTGATGTTTTGCTCAGATTGATAGTTTTGGGAATTAAACTTGTTTAAGTAGTTTAAGTAAGATAAGCAGCTTGGAGATTTTATGGAAACAATTATGCTTAATAATTGTATAGAGATGCCTATCTTAGGTTTTGGGGTACACCAGCAAATGATTGCACAAGATGCGTGCGAGATGCTTTAGATGTAGGCTATAGACTAATTGATACCGCTCAGGCATACAATGACGAGGCTGAGGTTGGTCTTGCTCTTAAGCAATCAGGTGTAAAAAGCGAGGATATTTCCCTTGTTACAAAAATCCTGATTTCTAATACTGGATTTGAAAAAGCAGCTAAATCAATAGAATAATCTTTAAAAACTTCAAACTGATTATGTTGGCCTTCTTTTAATTCATCAGTATTTCGGGGATTACTATGGTACATACCGTGCTATGGAAAAAGCCTGTCAAGAGGGCAAGGCAAAAGTTATTGGGGTAAGTAATCTCTATCCTGATAGATTTGTTGATATAGCAAATTTTGTTCAAGTTCCTCCTGCTATAAACCAAGTTGAAACCTATGTTTTTCAGTAACAACTAGCTTGCAATGTTTTACAAAAATATAACTCCCAAATCATGTTTTGGGGACCATTTGCAGAAGGCAGAAATAATTTCTTTCACAATGAGACACTTCTGAAAATTGCAAGTAAATATAAAAGAACAGTTGCCCAGGTAGCTTTAAGATTCTTAACTCAGGAAGGTGTTATTGTAATTCCTAAGTCTGTAAATAAAGAGCGCATGATTGAAAACTTTGATATTTTTGATTTTAAGCTTGCAGATGAGGATCTTAAAAAAATACGTACTCTTGATACTAAGAGTAGTCTCTTCTTCTCTCATTATGATCCTGATCTTGTGCAGATGCTTATAAATTATGCGAAATATAGCGTATGTAAGTGGTAATTTTGTATAACCAATCAATAGGACGAAAAAACAATTATTAGGAAAAGAAGGATTTATGAATAAGAATAAAGTATTAATTGCATATTTCTCCTGGGGGATAATACCAAACATATTGCTGAGTTAATCCATACTAAAGCAGGAGGGGATATTGTAAGAATTGAGATAAGAGATCCATATCCAACAGATTATCATAAAACAGCATATGGCATTGCTAAAGAGTAATACGAAAAAAATATAAAACCAGAACTTAAGAATAATTACGATGTAAGAGATTATGATACTGTCTTTATTGGAACTCCTGCCTGGTGGTATGGCTGCTGTCATAAAGACCTTTATAGCCCAAAATAACTTTGATAAGAAGGTTATTATCCCATTTATTACCCATGGAGGTGGTTGTAAGTATAAAATAGCTGAGGATATCCAAAAGCTTTTACCTAAAGCTAAAGTTTTAGTGCCTTTTGCGGTTTACCAAACCCAGCCGTAAAGCCCCAAGCTTTAGCTATGGGGATATAAGGCATTCTCAAAAAATTTAAAATCTATT
>CALXYT010000010.1 GCA_944393045.1 uncultured Succinivibrionaceae bacterium
ATAGATTTTAAATTTTTTGAGAATGCCTTATATCCCCATAGCTAAAGCTAGGGGGCTTTACGGCTGGGTTTGGTAAGATACGTATCAGGCAAGGTAAGAGAGTAGCTAGCTTGGTAGAGGATAAATCCTCTAAAAAGGGCGAGACCTTTAGCTACATCCCTGTACTATCTACGTCCAACTTGGCTGCTTCCTTCCGGACCTGACCGGGTAATCGGGGTAGAAATACGGGAGAACCAAAGGCCTCATCGTATGTTGCTTAATAAGTTAAGCAAGTGAGCGTAATAATAACGTAATTTTAAAATTTTGCAATAGTTTTACGTAAAAAAATCGCAGTTTTAGTGAATTTATTATAATTTTGCTCACTTAAACACTATTTAAAAGCCAAACCAACTATCAAGGATATTAAAGAGCATAAAAATTGGGGTTGCTAAGAAAGTAGTTAAAATACCACAAACTATAAGACCTAATGAAGAATATGCGCCTTCAATTTTTCCATGTTCATTGGCACTTGCAGTTCCTACTGCATGGGCGCAGGACCCCATAGCAAGACCTTGGGCCTTTTTATTGCGGACATGAAAAAGTTTCATAAGTGGAAAACCGATTACCGCCCCACAAATACCTACACAGCAGACAATACAAGCTGTAATAGCCCCAATTCCCCCCATGCGATCAGCTACACTCATGGCAAGAGGGGTAGTAATAGAACGAGCCCCAATGGTTGGAATCATAATATCTTTTACATCTAAAAGCTTACAAGATACATAAGCGATAAAGAAACTAATAAAAATAGATATTGAGCAGCAAATTAAAATCGGAATTGCCTGCTTGCGAATCATGGTAAATTTTAAGTATAAAGGTATAGCCAAAGCTACAACTGCCGGGTCTAAGAGCCAGCTAATTAAGGAGGCACCTTGTTCGTAATCTTGAGGATCGGCTTTAGTAAATAGAATAATACAGATAATAATAATCATCGGAATAAGTAATGGATTTAAAATAGCCCATCCTGTTTTACCTTGTAGATAGCGCATGAGCACATAAAGTAAAATGGTAAGTGGTAGCGCAATAAAATACATGGCATTTTTTTGGGAGAAGAACTCAACCATAGAATAGTAATAATCTAACATTGTGCTTTACTCCTTAGTTAATTTACGACGCTTTTTAATTTTATTAACTTTTTTGATTTTATGAAATTTCTTTGCTCGATGATACATTTCCTTGCGATGAGCTCTTTCGCTGGGAGTTTCGGTATAGTGCTGAAATAATCTGCCTACTACTAAGATAATAAAGACAATCCCTGCTAAGACATTAACAATTATAATTAAAGCAGAGTTATAAACTTCATTTAAAAAAGCTACCATGCCGACAGCTGATGGAATAAATAAAAACGCCATATGCTTCATTAGTAGATTGCCAGCGGGCATAATCCATTCAAGACGCATAATTTTAAATTCAAGCAGTAAAAAGAGCAGTAGTAAACCAATAATACTTCCAGGAAAGATAAAAGGCAGTAAGCTTGCGATATATCTACCTACATAAAGGCAAATATAAATTACTAAAAAGCTTAAACAAAAGCCTGTGAGTTTTTTTAAAATTTGCATAATAGGTTAGTAATTTTTTTGAGAAAATAAAGTTAAATAAAACCTTAAAATTTGAAATAGGTCACATTATATATCGTTAAGAAATAAGAGGGTAGTAGTTAGGCAAAAAAAAATAAAATTTTTATAAAGTACTGTGCTTTGTTACTGAAAACTTAAGAAAAACCTCTGAAAAAATTGTTTAAGATCTCGTTTTTATGAAATGTTTTTGAAAAAATAGCTTAAAGGATGGCAAATTGTAAATTATTTTAAAAACTTCTCTTATTTTTTTAAGTATTACTTAAAACTTAAATTTTATAAGGTTATACTATCATTATCAATCAATCTTACAAAAGGTAAAAGAGCATAGTTATGAACAATTTCATTGATCAAGTTTTTTCAAGAAAAGAGTTCTTTGATGGGGCTGATGAATTTTTTTCACCTCGTTTTCATACAGAAAAAGAGTTTAAATTAGGCGTTCGTAATGGAAATGACGTCGATGTAACTATTAATGAGCTACAAATTTGTGAATTTAATATTCCTCTTGATGCGCCGATTTATATGGAAGGTTATCAGATGCTTTCACAAACTGCTGGTACTATGGGAAATCCAAAAGATATCGGTAGATTAAATGAGGTAAGAGATTATCGTTTATATCATGAAGATACTACTGCTCATTACGGTTCTAACTACTTTATTACCAAAGTAAAAGGTAAATGGTACTTAATCGGGGCTACAAGTTGTTTTAGAACTAGTCTTATTTTTAAGCTTGAAGGTGATGTTTGTAAGGTATATTGGGATTTAGAAGGATCCGTTATTGCTGCTAATAGTGAATATTCTAATGATTATATTTGCTTCTTATCAGCTAAAAAGCGTTCTGATTTAATGGAAGAGTATGCTTATTTGATTAATACTCACCATCCGCACGCGACAATTATGCCAAAAACTGGTTGGTGTTCTTGGTATGCTTACTATGCCGATGTAACACAAGAGCATATTATCGAAAACCTCGATATTATGGCTAAAGATTTTCCACAACTTGAATATTTACAAATCGATGATGGTTACCAACTTCATATGGGGGATTGGCTAACTGATTCTGATAGATTTGCTAATGGTCTTAAAGATTTATGTGATAAAATTCGCGCTAAAGGTAAAAAGCCTGCCATTTGGGTAGCCCCATTTATTGCGGATGGTAAATCTGAAGTGTTTAAAACTCATCCAGAGTGGTTTATTCAAGGGCCTGATGGCAAACCACTAAAGGCTGAAGATGTTACTTATGGCGGTTGGCGTGAAACACCATGGTACTTGCTTGATATGTCTATTCCGGCAGTACGTGAACGTATTACTAGTATTTTTAAGACCTTCCATACTCAATTTGGTATTGATTACTTTAAGTTAGATGCTTGCTATTGGGGGGCTATTAAGGGACTTAAGTACCATAATGCAGGTATTACCGCTATTATTCACTATCGTTTAGGTCTTGATTGTATTAGAAAAGGCGTAGGTTTTAATTCATATATCTTAGGTTGTAATGCTCCATTCTGGCCGTCTTTAGGCTTAGTTAATGGTCAGCGTATTACTGATGATGTGGATAGAACCCCTGAAAGAATTACTCAGCAGTTTAACGAGTTCCGTCATCGTAACTGGATGGCAAATAGATTATGGAGTAATGATATAGATTGCGTGGTAACTAAGGCTCTGCCAAATCAGCAAGAAATTACTCCAAATTATTACCGTATGTTATATGCTATGGCATTAGCATCAGGAGGTCCTGTATTACTTGGTGATAGATTATCTGATGTAGGGGAGTTATTAGCCAACAAGAAGTATCTAACTGTTCTAAATAATTTTAATAATAAGAACCCTTGTTATTTTGTTGATGATGATTTAACTTTTGCTCGCTCTCCAATTTCAGGGCTAACAGCAGTATTTGCACCAAATGCTGAGCGTTCTTTAGCAGATATGCGTGGCGAGGAAGGAGTATTTACCGGTAAGGTTATCGATGAAAATGATGTTTTACCAAAAGATGATGTAGAAATCTTTATCGATGATAAGTTTTAAAAAAAGTTTTATTTAAAAGCAAGAAAAAATCATCACCTAGAGCTAGGTGGTGATTTTTTTTGCTTAAGGTTTAGTTTGGTGCAATAAAGCTTGAAATTAAATAAAAAGTGGCAACTTAGGCAAAAAAGTTGTTTGATTTGATTTTTTTATGAAGAAGGTATGATGGCTTTCTAAATGTAGGTTACCTACCTGTTTTTACCGCTAAAAATTCCTCAAAAATGATTAGAACGATCTATAATTATCTAGCTTTTGTTGATAGTCACATTTTTATTAACAATATTAAGGTAATATCGTTAGGCTTTGTTTAATAAATTTCTAAAATAAAAAATAAATAATATTAAAAGCAATTTATAACAAAAAAGTGGCAAGAAAAACTTCATAATAATTATTAAAAATTAAGAATTTACCAAATTAGCACTGATAGGTATTTTTTTACAAGTAGATAAAATGATAAATAAAACTTCTAACCATGTTAAAGATAAGTTCTTATTTCTTATAAAAAGGGTAAGGAATGTTTTGTTATGCGCTCTTTTGTTTATATCTCCAACCTTATTTGCCTATTCTTTAGAGTCAGTTAATAATCAAACATTACTAGATTTATCACAAAATATCATTAAGCAAAGTAACGATGTCTTTGAGCAGGTTCAGTTTTTAGTGCCAGATAATCAAGAAAGCGAGGGATATAAATTACATAAGGTTTATTTTGTTCAAAGTGCCGTAGAGGGTGAGATTACTTCTACCATTCAAAATGCTTCTGGTTCTTTATTAGCTGAAAATGTTCCGCATTCTCAAACCTCTAACAACTCTCTAACTTCTTCCAATCTTCAATCATCACCAAATAATAGCACTAAAGTTGTGCGTTTTGGGTGTTATCCACTAGGTGGGTTTTATAATTTTGTAGATGATGATTATGTCGTAGGTTATGGCATTGAAATTATTACCAATCTTGCACGTAATGCAGGATTTAAATATGAATTTGTGAAATTTAAAAATAAAGAGGAGGCGATAAAAGGTTTTAAAGAAGGTAAAATTGATGTTTTAGCGCCGTTATATGATTTTGAGAAAACCGAGCTTGATAATTTTACTAAAAATCATCAGTCTTTTAATAAAAGCGCTGGTAATTTAGTAATTAGCCTTGAAAACACCGATCCATATCGAGAGGTGCAGTTTAGTAATGATTATGTTGTATTGGTTACTTCTAATAAATCAAATCTTAGATTTGAGGACTATCCTTCTTATAATAAGATAAAAGTAGGTATTGTTAAAAACTCTATTTACCAAAATGAACTTGATAAGTTTTTTCAGAAGCATGAAATTGCGCCTCGCGTAATGGAATTTGTAGATGAAAAAACATTAACAGAAGCGCTTTTAGTTGGGGCGGTTGATGCCATAGCAATAAGCATTTCAGCTAAAACTGATAATATGAAATTATTATCATTTATCGCAAGTAAACCGTATTATTATGCTTTTAATAAAGATGTATGGGATTTAAGTGATAAGTACTTAAAATCTTATACTAATATGTTTTTAGTTGATCCGTTATTTATCTATAACTTACGTGTTAAGTATTTTCCAAGTCTTATCTTTTTACCATTTTCTAATTCGGAAATTAATTATATTGCAAGATCTCCTGTTATCAACGTAGGCTTTATTGGTAAAATACCACCTTTTTCATATACCAATGCTAGAGGTAGACCTTGTGGCATAGATATAACTATTTTTAGGAAAATTGCTCAGATTACTAATTTACGTTTTAACTTTATTGAACTACCACTAATTACCAATGTACAAGAACGTAAAAAGTATTTACAGGAGCATAATATAAAAATTGTAGCAGGCGTTGATAATATCAATAAACATCAAGATGCCAGCAATTTCTTATTTTCGATTCCTTATTTTGTGAATTATCGGTATTACTATGGTTTTGAAGGGACAATTATCGATTACGATAATACCTTGCGCATAGGTACACTGGCAAACTCCATTTATAATAGTAACTTTTTAAGTAAGTATTTCCCAAAATTTGAGTTTAAGTATGCTACTACTGCCGATGAATTAGTAGAAATGCTCCGTGATAAGCAAATTGATGTGATTTTTGAGAATAGATATTCGTTAACTACTACCTTAAGTAAACCACAAAATAGCGATATTGTCATTTTACCCGGGATTACTTATACCACTTATTTACAAGCGGAAATTGTTGAAAATATCGATGGTACCGTTGATACTAACTTAAATTCCATTATCAATAAGGCAATATCAAGATTAGATAGAGCTGATCTATTTATGGAGCTTAATAAACAGTTAGATTTAACGAAATATAAATTAAGTTTCTTTGATTTATTTTATAAGTATCTAACCTTTATTTATGCTGCTGTTATTGTGGTAGTCATTGCGCTAATTTTACTTATATATATGGTAAAAATCCGCTCAAGAGCCCATAGATCAGTTTCTTTATGGGAAAAACGTCTGTTAGCAATTACCGATAGTATTGGTGGTGGGGCGGTAGTATTAAGTGCGCAAGAAAATTTACCAATAGTTTATGCCAATAGCGCCTTTTGTAAAATTATTTCCACGGAAGCTAAGCTTCTTAATAATGATAAAGCCAATCGCTTTTCATCTTATGTTCATCCTGAAGATTATGTTAAATTGCATAAGCTTATTTTAGAAGATGTAAAAGAACAGAAGTTTGAAATAAGATTATTAAATGCTTGTGGGGTATATGTAAGCGTAGAGTTAACTTGCACCACAGGGCTTAGTTATGATGGTAAGCCTGAGGTTTATTGCGTAATTGTAGATAAAACCGAAAAAGATCTCTTATTAGAAAAGCTTAATATTGAAAATAATCGTAATAAGCTTATTTTAGAAAAGTCTGTGGAGTTATTCTTCCAGATAGATTTAAAGAATAGTGAGGTGGTTACTTCTTCAAGTTTTGCGAAACGCTTTGGTTGGTCTTTACCTACAAAATTAAATTGTAAAGATGATTGCTTTACTAAGAACTTTGTTGAACATTGGCAAATTTTAAGTGAAGATAAAGTAAAGCTTCTTAAGGCTTTTTACGATATTCGAAAAGCTAAAGAGCAGACAAGTATTACCATAAAGCTAAAAAATAAAAATACCAATCGTTATGTTTGGTGTGAGATTAAGCTCTTTCCAATTCTTGGTAATGGTTTAGATGTTATTTCCGTTTTAGGGATTATTCGTAATGTGGATGATATTGTCTTAGAACGTGAAAAGTTAATTGAGCAAACCAAACTTGATCCATTAACTAATTTATATAATAAAAAAGCTTTTATGGAGTTAAGTAAAGAGGCACTACAGAATTTACCAAACCAGAATCATGCGATTGTCTTTATTGACCTGGATAACTTTAAATCCTTAAATGATACCTTAGGTCATATGGTAGGTGATAAGGCAATAATTGATACTGCTGAAAAACTAAAAGTAATATTTTCAAATTATGATATTATTTCACGTTTTGGGGGGGATGAATTTTGTGTATTTGTCAAGAACATTCCTTATGGAACACTCTATGATAAGGTAGGGTGGCTTGTCGAAAAGTTAAAAGCCACTTATTGTGAAACAGATGGCAATAAAAAAGTCTCAATAACCTGTAGTGTTGGGGTATGCTGCACTGATTTATATGGCACTAATTATGAAGAACTTTTGCATAATGCCGATGTTGCTTTATATGTCTCTAAGATGAATGGTCGTAATAGATTTACCTTCATGCGTGATATTGATAAGAATGCGTTAATTGAGGCTAATAGAGCAATTGTAGAGCAAAAGCGTTCCTAGCTTTATTACCACTTTTTAGAAAAAAGTTTATGAAACTGCTAATAGCGTTAGTTTATTAGCGGTTTGTTTTTTTATAGTGCATAAGTCATAAAAAAATAAAGCAAAATTTATGGCTTTAGATTATAATGACAGCTCATAGATAAAAACTAAATAATAGCTTGAGTGAAAAAGATCAAATGCAGTGGATTGATATTATTATAATTGCTATTGTGCTTATTAGTGCACTTGTGAGTGTGGCTCGTGGTTTTGTGAAAGAATTGCTCTCTTTAATTGCCTGGGCTGCGGCGTTTTTTGTGACCATCAATTTCTATCGTAATTTAGCCTCTTTGCTCACTTACTTTGATTCTGAAATCATTCGTTTATCATTAGCTATTTTTATTTTGTTCTTTGGGACATTAATAGTTATAGGTTTTGTGAATTTAACTATAACTACCATTCTTAAAAAAACTGGCTTATCAGGTACTGATCGTATGCTCGGTATGATTTTTGGGGCTGCACGAGGCCTGGTAATAGTACTATTTTTAGGTGCCGGTTTTAGATTGCTCTTAGAAGCAGGATTTTTAGACAGAATTAAAAATGAACCATGGTTAACTCAGGCGGTGGTTTTCCCTGAGGTGTTAAAAGCATCGGAGCAGGTGCTTGTGTACATGGGGTTATTATAGGTTCTTAAGGCTATTGGTGCATAGCATCGATAGCCTTGAGCTTAATAGCTACTAGAATTGAGCTTTTTTATGAAGATAGGGCTTTAATGTAGTAGTATTTAAACATTGTTTTAACACAACATTTAAGGATTTATAGAATGTGCGGTATTGCTGGTATTGTAGCGACATCACCTGTTAATCAGTCACTTTATGATGCTTTAACAGTACTGCAGCATCGTGGACAAGATGCTGCAGGTATTGTTACCATTCATGATGGTAATTTTAAGCAAAGAAAAGCCAATGGTCTGGTAAAAGACGTATTTGAAACTAAGCACATGTATCGTTTAAAGGGTAACATCGGTATTGGTCATGTACGTTATCCAACAGCAGGTTCTTCCTCAGCTGCTGAGGCTCAGCCATTCTATGTAAATAGTCCTTATGGTATTGCCTTAGCACATAATGGTAATTTAACTAATGTGCAGGAATTAAGAACCAGATGCAATGAGTTCCATCGTCATGTAAATACTACCTCTGATTCTGAGGTGTTATTAAATGTTTTTGCGCATGAAATCAGTACTAGCGATAGTGGTTCTTTATCACCAGATGATATTTTTAACGCTGTTACAAAAGTTAATGAACTAATTCGTGGTGCTTATGCAGTAGTATCTTTAATTATCGGTGTAGGCTTAGTTGCTTTTAGAGATCCACACGGTATTAGGCCTTTAGTACTAGGTGAACGTTTAGGCGATGAAGGTAAACTTGAATATATGGTAGCCTCTGAAAGTGTGGCACTAGATGTTTTAGGTTTTAAGCTGGTACGTGATGTAGCTCCTGGTGAGGCAATTTTTATTAGTGAAAATGGCGTACTTCATAGCAGAATTTGTGCTAAGAACCCTGTATTAACTCCATGTATTTTTGAGTATGTATATTTTGCGCGTCCTGATTCAATTTTAAATGGCGTATCAGTTTATGCGGCTCGTGTACATATGGGAACCATGTTAGGTGAAAAGATTAAGCGTGAATATCCAGATCTTGATATTGATGTAGTAATCCCAATCCCTGAAACTAGTTGCGATATTGCTGTTGAAATTGCCAAGTGCTTAGGTGTTCCTTACCGTCAAGGGTTTGTAAAGAATCGTTATATCGGTAGAACATTTATTATGCCGGGTCAAAAGCAGCGTAAGAAGAGTGTACGTAATAAGCTTAACCCAATTCCAGCAGAATTTAAAGATAAGAAAGTATTATTAGTAGATGATTCTATAGTACGTGGTACCACCTCAGGTCAAATCGTTGATATGGCTCATGAGGCAGGTGCTAAGAAGGTGTATTTTGCGTCTGCAGCTCCTGAAATTAGATACCCAAATGTTTATGGTATCGATATGCCATCAAGTCAGGAACTTATTGCTTATGGTAAGACTGTTGATGAGGTTTGTACTTTAATTCGTGCTGATGGCTTAATTTATCAGTCATTAGATGATTTAAAGAAAGCAGTATGCCTTGAAAATCCTAAGTTACAGGAATTTGAAACATCAGTATTTAATGGTGAATATATTACTAATGATATTGATGAGAAGTATTTAGATTATCTCGATAAAGTACGTAATGATGATGCTAAAGCTGATAAAGCTTGGAATGATTCAACAGAAAATCTCGAGATTTATAACGAATCATAATATTATTTCTTTTCTCTATCTTCTCACCATCTACTAGTACTGGGTGGTGAGTTTTTTGTTTTTTGGCGTTCTCATATTTAATTAAAACAAACCTAATCCAATCCGGATTAATCCAAAATAATCTTATTTTTTTTTCATCATTTCTTTTAATTATCTTTAAATCTTTTTTAAATATCATTATGGATGCTAAAGCGTGTTTGCTTTAGGAAGTAAAGAGCCTTTCTTAAGTTTTTGTACTTTAAAAATAAGAAATCTTTATTTGAACTTACTGAACAAAATAAAATTTTAACAGTGTCGCTATTTTCATGGCTGGTGCTCAGATGTTGGCCTGAAAATAGTGAGACTATAATTATTTGGGCTAATGATGTAAATAAAGTTGCATGCGGTTCTTATAAGTGCAATATTGACAGTCATATTCATCAAGGTTCTATTTATGATTATCGAGAGGATCTACAAAAAGGATGTTAATGATGAACGAAGTAAACTTGTTCGGGTATATAGCTTGCCACGAGAAAGCTTTAAACCTAAAGCTTTTATTATGGAAAATGTTAAGGCATTAGGAGTATTGCCTAAATCATGGGGGAGAGCAAAGTTACTTGTCAACTTTACTAAAACTGGTTATAGGAAAGTTTATTCATACTTAAAGCCTCTCATTTTAATATGTCTCAAGTAGGAGAGTGCATGTTTATTATAGGTTTAAGAAAATATCTTTTTAAAGGTATGATAAATCTTAAGAGAGGTCTTAGTAGAGCTTTAAAGTTAGATATCTATAGCTTTACATTACCGGCTTCTACGGGAGGCAATAAAAATCCTATAGTCGATGAAGATGCGTTTTATCATAATAAAATGCCTTGGGTTGAAAATTTTTATGAAAGTATTAAGGATAATGCTGGCAGTGTAAATTTAATAGACCTCCCACCTTCAGCATGCTTACAAAGATTAACGGTGAAGGAGGATGCTCTGATATAAACATTTCCGTTAAATTATGCTTTTAGAGGCTGCCAGTCGTCCATGTATAAGCAAATTGGTAATGCAGTTCCTTTCAATTTGGCTAAGGTTATAACTTTAGCAATAATTGATATTCTACAAAGTAAAAGAGTGTAAAGCGTAAGAAAGATTAAAAAGCCAAACTTAAGTATTAAGTTTGGCATAAAGGATTTTAAATGAAAATAAACTAGAGATATAAAAACTATTTCTTTAAGTATGACTCAATAATTGTTTTTGAGGTTGGAGCACCATGTAAAGTTTCACCATCAATAATAAAAGCAGGAGTACCGTTTACATTAAACTTCTTAGCAAAAGAACGAATCTTTAAAATAGTTTGAGCAACTTGCGGCCCTTGACTAAGTTTTTTAATTTCAGACCAGTTTAAACCAAGATTTTCAACTAAAGACTGAAGCTGAATTTCATTAGTTAAACGTTCATTGCGAGTCATAAGAGTATCGTTATACTCTTTATATTTACTTTTATCGGTCGCATAAATCGCTATGCCGACTTGTGCTGCTTGTGTTGAAATTTCACTTAAGATTGGAAATTCTAAGTAAAGATATTCTACATCTTTATAGTTTTCTAAAGTCTTAAGGATTAAAGGTCTAGCTTTCTTACAGTAACCGCAGTTGTAATCGAAGAACTCGATAATCTTATGCTTAGCATTAGCAGGGCCTGAACGAGGAATTGCCTTATCAGCGTAGATATCTAAAAGAGCCTTATTTTTTTCAACTTTAGCTTTTTCAGCTAAACGTTGAGTAATTTTATCTTGTGCCTCAATTAATACATCTGGGTTATTGATAATATAGTCATGAATAATTGTTTCAATTTGAGCTTTAGTAAATTCTTCAGCATTTACCTGCCCCATCCCCAATGAGGCTAAACCAACTAATAAGCCTGCATAAAGCTTCTTAAATTTCATAAACATTCCTTAACATTTTATATTCAATTAACTTGTCTATATTATCATATTTTTAACTTAAGTTATTATAAAAATATAGGTAAATAAATATTTTAGTAAAGAGAGAAGACAGGAACAACTTCTGCAGTTATCTTGGTAGAATATAAGATTTTGTAAGTAAAGCCTTATTACTTAATAACTTAAGGGGGCAATTTACTCTAATTTTAAGGTTTTAGCTTAATATCATGTCTGTATCATTGACAATTAACCAAGAGATAACTACAATTTATATAATAAATTTCTGTGATGTATATCAAATCAGATAATGTTCATATTCTCAGGGCGGGGTGTGATTCCCCACCGGTGGTAACAGCCCACGAGCTTAAGTGCAAGATTAGGTGTAAATCCTAAGCCGACGGTATAGTCCGGATAGAAGAGAGTTGACCAATATAGATTTCACTGCATTTTTTGTAGCAAACAAAAAAGTCAATATTTGCCCTGACTTACGTAGAGTAATTTGGAGAAAAATCGTGAGTCAAATTAATATGTTAGATATCTTTGCCACCACTAGTATTGAACGTGTGGAGCTTGCTCTTGCTTCTTTAAGAGAAGGTAGAGGTGTCTTAGTAGTTGATGATGAAAACCGTGAAAATGAAGGTGATATTATCTTTGCTGCTCAGAATATGACTGAGAGTCAAATGGCAATGATGATTCGTTATTGTTCAGGTATCGTTTGTTTATGTATGCCTGAGGATAAGATGAAGCAATTAGAGCTCCCTCAAATGGTTTCACATAATACTAGTTCTTATGGTACAGCATTTACTGTTACTATTGAGGCAAGTGAAGGGGTAACTACTGGCGTTAGTGCTCATGATCGTTTAGCTACTGTAAAGGCTGCTATTAAAGACGGAGCTAAGCCATCTGATTTAAGAAGACCAGGTCACGTATTCCCGTTATGCGCTCGTAACGGTGGCGTATTAGAGCGTGATGGTCATACTGAGGCATCAGTAGATTTGGCAAGATTAGCAGGATTAAATCCAAGTGGTGTGCTTTGTGAACTAACTAATGATGACGGTTCAATGGCAAGATTACCACAGGTTGTAGCTTTTGCGCTTACTCATAATATGACAGTTGTAAGTATTTTAGATATTATCGCTTATCGTAAAGCTAAAAATGTGTAATTACATTTAATTAAATTTAAGTTTTAAACTAAATTTTCAAAAGCTCAAAGAAAGGTAATTCTTCTTTGGGCTTTATTATTTTCTGTTACTGTTTTTGGCTTTTATTTGTTACTTCATTTTTTCCGTATTTATTTCTTTTCTTCTCTTCTTTTATTTTTCTTTTTTTTGGGGGGAATGGCTTTTGTGTCTTTTGGTTATTCTTACTGCCTAATCTTTTTTAAAGCTCGTAAAAAGTCGAACTAAGTAATTTTCATACCTGGCTATTTTTTTTCTTAGGTATCATGATATTATTTAAGTTGTGAGAATATCAAAAAAAATGTAACTGAAGGAATTTATATGAGAACATTGATTGTTGGGGGGGTAGCAGGCGGGGCTACGTTGGCAACTCGTTTAAGACGTTTAGATGAGGAGGGGGAGATTGTAATTTTTGAGAGGGGACCTTATGTCTCTTTTGCTAATTGTGGTCTACCTTATTATGTGGGGGATATTATCTCTGAAAAAAGTAACTTGTTACTACAAACCCCAAATAGTTTTTTAAAAAAATACAATATCAATGTAAGAGTAAAGCATAACGTTACTAAGATTAACCGTGAGCAAAAGACTATTGAGGTTATGAATTTAGTTACTAATGAGGTTTATATTGAGCCTTACGATAATTTAGTATTAGCAACAGGTGCATCACCTACAGCTTTACCAATTAAAGGATTTAAAGATAGTCCTATTGTAAAAAATCTCACTACTGTTGATGATGCTACTAGTATTAAGAACTTAATTACCAATAAAAAATTACACCAAGTTGCCATAATTGGTGCTGGGTTTATTGGTTTAGAACTTGCCGAGAATTTTGAGGAACAAGGGGTTGAGGTAGTTATTATTGAGGCCTTAGATCAAATCCTGGCTCCACTTGATAAGGAAATGGCAACTATTGCTCAAATGATGATTCCTCATAAACAGGTTCACATCTTAGTTAATACACAAGTAAAAGAGCTTGTATCAGATAAAACAAGTAATTATTTAGTATTAGACTCAGGTGAGAAGATAGGGGTTGATTTAGTGGTAGTAGCGGCTGGTGGCAGACCTAGAGGCGAACTTGCTAAAGATGCTTCTTTAGAGTTAAATGCTCGCGGCGGTATTAAAGTTGATAATCAAATGCGCACTAGCGATAGCAATATTTTTGCGGTAGGTGATGTGGTTGAGATTGATAGTTTTATTTTTAAGGATAAAACCATGGTGCCTTTAGCAGGGCCTGCAAATAAGCAGGCAAGAGTTGCAGCTAATGTTATTGCAGGAAAGATAAATGGCACTATAGTAGAAGGAACTACTTATGATGGGGCGCAAGGAACTTCTATTATCAAGTTATTTAATGGTAATGTAGCCTCAACAGGTGCTAATGAAAAACAGCTTATTGCCAGAGGCTTGGTTAAAGGAAAAGATTACCAGACTTTAATTATTCAGCAGCCTTCCCACGCAACTTATTATTCTTCTGCTATCCCTCTTATGATAAAACTTATTTTTAGTTGCGATGGCAAACGTATTTATGGCGCCCAAATTATTGGGGTAGAGGGTGTTGATAAGAGTATAGATATTATTGCCACAGTAATAAGATTAAATGGCTCAGTATTTGATTTAACTAAACTTGATTTAGCTTATGCTCCACCTTTCTCTACAGCTAAGAGCTGTGTAAATATGGCAGGATATGTAGCAGAAAACATTATCCAAAAACTTGTAAGTTTGGCAGATGTTGATTTAAGTAAAGAAGATCCTGATGCCCAATTGCTTGATGTAAGAGAAGATGCGGAGGTAAAGGCTTATCCAATAGCTAATACTATTCATATTCCTTTAGCAGAGCTTCGTAAAAAATATGAAACCTTAGATAAACATAAAGAGGTGATAGTATTCTGTGCAGCAGGGGTAAGAGCTTACAATGCTGCCAGAATCTTAATGCAGAAAGGTTTTAGTAACGTAAAAATTTATCCTATGGGTGCAGTTCTATATTTATCATTATCAGCTTAACCTAAGCTTTATTACACTCCGGTTTGCATAGGATCCCAAATATACTTATGAAGCTGGAGCTGTACACGGCACTTGGAGGTATCAACTTCTGATGCCCAAGATTTTAAGGTTTCCACTAAAACTTGAGGGTTAAGCTTGCCATAAATTGGGGAGAGGTAGATATAAGATTTAATATTATTTTGAGCGATAATCTCAAAAGCCTTTGCCAAATCCTCATTAGTGCCAGCCACAAATTTCAAGACATCTTGCTCTCTTAATAGGGCAAGATTTTTTAGCTGCATTTTTTGTTCTTCATTGCTTGAAGGGAGCTTATAGTCGCAACAAAAAATAAGTTTATCAGAGTAATCATGGCCTAAAAATGGTTCAAGTAAGACTGAGCCATTAGTTTCAATGTTAATAAGATACCCATCATTTGCAAGAGCACTAAGTAATTGGTCGATATTAGCTCGATAAAGTGGTTCACCACCAGTCAGAGTGATATTTTTTACGCCCTGGTAAGTGCGTACTTTTGCAAGGATTTCATCGATAGTTAAATTATTGCCGTTAGTAAATTGCCAGGCATAAGTGGTATCACAAAAACTACAACGTAAATTGCATCCACTTAAACGAATAAAAACAGCAAGTTCCCCTGTTAAGGTTCCCTCACCATTGATAGAGCAAAATATTTCTGTTACAAAGAATTTAGTCATCGATTTCATATGATGCGCTATTATTTGGGCTTTCCTCAACATCTACACGATAGCAAAAAGGAGCGAGTTCATCGCAAATCCATTTAGCTAAATTTTCCGCGGTAGGATTAAAAGGAATTACATCATTTAATACTTTATGATCTAAGGCGTGGGAGATTTTTTGTTTAATAACTGAAAAATCCATTACCATGCCATTACTGTTTAATTCTTTACTACGAAGATAAATATCAATAACCCAATTATGACCATGAAGATTAGTACATTTACTTGCATAATCAAGAGTCAGGTAGTGAGCAGCACTTATTACTAAACGTTTTTTAATCTTATACATAACAATATTTATCTAATTAATTGAGACATGGTAATTGTACAAGATTTTGAGGAATTTCACAATTTTAAAAAGTTTATTTCTTATGTGTTTCAGTAAAAGTGTGGTTAAAATTTTTATAAGGCAATGATTTTTCAGAATCAAGGGGAAGATTAAAGTAAAACGGTAAGACAGCAGAAAAAAGTGTGGTAGGGAAAAGCTTATGAAAGCCAGTTAGGGGTAGAAAAGGTAACAGAATATCCTTTGCTAAAAATCTTAGCAAAGGATAACGGGGGTTATTTAATTCGGATATACTAAAGGGTCAGTTGTGCCATTAGCAAGGAAGGCATTTTTACGGTCAATGCATGTTGCGCAAGTGCCACAAGGCATCTCTCCACCTTCATAGCAGCTCCATGTAAGCTCATAAGGCACCTTTAGTTTTAAGCCTTGAGCGACAATGCCAGCTTTATTAGAGTTAATAAAAGGAGCTACAAGTTTAATTTCTCTTCCTGTACCCTCATAAATAGCTTTACCCATATATTCCACAAATTCAGCTGTGCAATCAGGATAAGCTCTACCAGCCGCATCATCTTTATGCGCTCCATACCAAATTTCTTGCGCTTTAAAACTTTGTGCTAATGAGGCTGCGGTACTAAGCATTAGCCCGTTTCTAAATGGTACATAAGTTGATACAGAACCCTCGCCACCAAGCTTTTTAAGTTGCTCGGCGTAACTTGTATGTTCGATTTGCTCACTTGAGTGCTTTAATAAAGAGCAGTTACTAAAAGCAAAGATATTACTTAAATCGAGCATATGGTATGCAACATGATAATATTCGGCAATTTTTTTAGCCTGCTCGAGTTCTTTTTGGTGTTTCTGACCATAAAGGATATTGATAGCTATTACCTTATCACTACCATATTGATTTACGGCCATGGCAAGACAGGTAGTACTATCTACTCCGCCACTTAATAAGACTGCTGCTTTCATGATTTTCTTCCTTTTACTTTATTGCTCATTTGCCTGAATTTCTGTCTTAACTGAAGCTACTCATCATTTTCTTCCTTTTACTTTATTGCTCATTTGCCTGAATAGTTGTTACGCGATTTTTTGGTTTGTCTTGTTTGGTTTCAAGCTCGGTATGTAAATTAGTAACAAAGAAGTTAATAGTTTCATTTTCCCAAGCTTTTAGGATAGCGCAAAGATAATTATATAAATCTTGTTCGGTTAATAAGTTCTTATCCTGCTCCTCAATAGCTTTATTAGAAGCTGCTGACTCTTCGGAATTGTCATTAAGTTCCGCTAAAAGTTCATTTTCAGCAAGTATAGTATTATCCATAATGGCAGGTTTAAACCAAATGGCTGTTGGATCGCTAATATCTTGCATTAACATTTCCTCTAAATCAGGAAGATTTAAAGGCATCACAAAACTTTTATTTAAAGCATGAGTATAACCATTATCTAATTCAAGCTGCATAATTTCTGAGGCATCAAGCTTAATATTGGCGATATATTTACTAGCCGGTTGCCTGTTATCTTGCTTTTTGGTTGAGGTATCTTCACTGTAATCAGCTAGATAGTTTTTCTCTAAAGTATCCTCTATATAAAGACTTAAATCTAATAAGATATTATTAACGTTATTTTCAATATCACGACTTAAAGATGTAAATCTGGTTTGCTGATCTTTAACGTTAATCATGCCTAAAATAGCCTGTTTGAGCATTTTTTCTTGTGGGGTAAATGGATCTTTAGTATGACGATTTAGATACCATTTCGCAAAAGTTTGGGCATATTCTGTAAGCTCGTTTTCAGCAAGCTTGGTTTCATTTACTGCTTCATTAAGAAGTGAGCTGATTTGTGCTCTGGTTCGTAATTTTGCATCGTTAATTTTTTGTACAGAGCCTGTTTTATAGTATTTATCACCAATGATTTCGGAGTTGGCAATTATCTGGGTAGTCTTTTGTTTATTATTGATAACCATAACATACTTTTGGTATAAAGGTGTACCATAATGGTAGGCTGCATAGAATAAAGATATTAAAAATACTGGTAAACAGATGGTTTTCCAGTTGCGTAAAATAAAGTTGCCTTTAGTTTTTACCCATTTTTGCTTAGAGAGTGTTTGTTTAATGCGATATGGTGAGAGGGTAATAAGTGATATCGCCAAGGTAAAATGTACGCTAAGCACGGTATATGGTAAGGTAATAAGTAAAAACTTAGTAAAAGGATACCAAGGAGTATTGACAGTTAGTCCTAATAGATAATCTGCAATACCGACAGTGATATTAAGAGATTGTAAAAATATTGGAAAAACTGAGTCGTTATTGGTGGTTACAGCACTGGTAAGAATCTTAAAAGCTTCTTCTTTAGTGTAGGTTGGCTCAAAGATCAGGGAACCTACAATAGTACAAATTAGTGAAGTTAGGATAATACTTATCCAGCGGCGGTAAAAAGGGTAAACTGCCGGAAATTTTGCTTGATTGAAGTAATTTGAAAAGAAGACTGTATTTAAAGTTAGCTCAAAAGCAATATAGAGCATAAAAGATGAGGCAATAATGATTAGACCTGGTTTGCTTAAAGTAATTAGCGAGTAATAAATCATAATGCCAGTAAGTATTACAACAAATGGAGAGGCTAAGGTATTGCGCGTCGCAAAAATAAAACGCTCCCAAAAACCTTTAGGACTATACTTAATTTTTAATTCTTCATTAACAATCACTCTTTTATAGCGATAATAAAAGATGCGTGGGATAAATAAGAAAATAGTTACCGTAGAGATAGCTAAATAAGATTTTACGGTTAAGTCGCTTTGCAATTTAATAAGATAAAATAATGTTACCCCAATTAAAGCAACGGTGCAGAATCTAATAAATATACTTAAAAATGATGTATTGTAAACAGAGATTTTATTATTATCCATAAATGAATCCGTAAGTTGTAATCAAAGGTATTTTAACACTTTTTAAGTGGTATTTGCTAAATTTAGTTAAAACCGCTCTCTGAAAAACTTACATAATGCCAAAGTTAAAGTTAAGCTTTTAAATCCCAAAGTAAGTCTTTATGGAAATTTTAAGGGAAGCTTTTTAGAGGAATCATAGGTTGTACTGAGCGGTGGTAAATAAGATAAATAATAGTTTCATTTAAGATATTTTCTTTTAAAAAAAGAACTTACTATTAAATAAAGTTGTAAGTTTTAGTAATTAGCTTATTAGTAGTGTATAATATCAGAGATGATCTTTTTTCTTTTAAAATTTTAGCAAGACATTTACCTCTTAAGCTTTATAAGGGTAATCAATTTATTAGCAAGTTTACTTGCTTACCTTAAGATGAAGTTAAAAAAATTAGGAATGCAAATTCAATGGCAAATGAACATGAAGAACAATCTTCCAAGCTAAATTCCTCTAATAATACTGTAGATTCTATTATGAAGTTTTTGCAAGAAAATGCGGAACAATCGAGTTTAGCTACCGAAGATAAAGTAGGTGGTAAGTGTTTTATAGATGATAAATCAGGTGATGTTCTTGATGTAGCGGGCTTTAAAGCAGATCTTGATAAAGAAATAGAGGAAGAATTCTCCTCTGAGGGGATTTTTAAAGACGTTCCCAGATACGCCCCAAGACCTGGGCAAATAGCTATGGCAAAACAAATAGCTTATTTAATAAATGGTGTTGATAACACCAAAAATAAGTTATTAGTTGAGGCCGGAACAGGTATAGGTAAAACATTTGCGTATTTAGTTCCTATTTTAGCAGCTAAAAAACATGCAGTTATTTCAACTGATTCTTTAGCGTTGCAAGATCAGCTTTATTTTAAGGATATAAAAACTGTTCAGGCAAAGTTAGGGTGCACAGATTTAAAGGTTAGTAAGCTTAAAGGTTTATCAAATTATGTTTGTTTACATAAATTGCAAAGTATTTTTGCTGATTGCGCAGCCAAACTTCTAATCGTTCCCGAGTCGCAAAATGCCTGCTTAAAAAGTGAGTATCAGTTTTTTTTATCTTTTATAGAGGACGGTGAAGAAAAGCGTATAAGCTCTTACGATAATACCTTGCCTACAAGCATAAAAAAATCATCCAAAGTTAAAGAAGATGAAACCATTGCCGAGCTCGGGATGTTAAACCTTTCACGTAAGAGTAACAGCATTGATTTAGAAAGTTTTCAGGATGATACCAATGAGGCACGTATTGCCCAAAAGAAGAAAGAGTTTAGCAGTAAAAATATCTCACATTTTTATAGCTACCGAACATTATCAGCAATAGTTGATTACTTAAATAATGATCCTTACGGTGAAACAGGGGAATTACGTAAGCATTTTGAGGAGCTTGGTGAAGAATTTCCCCTAACATTAGAAGCTGATATATCTATTACTAGACTTCATTGCCAATTTGCCGATAGAGATGACACCTGCAAAAATAGTTGTTTAGCTAAACTTGCGCGTAATAAAGCAAAAAATAGCGATGTGCTTATTATGAATCATGCTATGTTTTGTAATGGCGCAACAAGCCCAACAGAATTTTTTCCACAAAATATTGATGTTTGTGTTTTTGATGAATGTCATAAGTTACCTGATAGAGTGCGTGATGCCTTTACGGTAAGCCTGGAAAAAAATAGTTTGCAGTTTTTACTTAGTCACATTCATTCCAAGTTAATAAAAACATGTGTACCTGTTTGTAAGTTAGATTTCTCAAGATTACAAGAGCCGCTAATAAAGTTTTTTATACAAGATAACTTTTCAAGACTTCTTGAGGTGGTAACTAATCCTCCTAAAATGGTCATAAGAACTTTAAAAACAATGATGACGGAGTTTTGTGAGGAACCTGGTAATGCGAAACTCATTAAAGAGCTTATTACTGGTGATGATATTTTTACCACTTTATATGAGCGTAAAGAGGGTGAAAAAGATAGTTCTTTAGTGCGCTTTGAGGCAGTACGACAATCTTTTATTAAAGTGGTGTTATTAACTGTTAGGGTGGAACTTGAAAAGGTAATTGCCAGACTTAAAAAAAATCACCCTAATGATGAATCAAGCAATTTAATTGCTAATGATATTGAGCAAATTAAAAAAGCTTTTATCTCGCAAATTAATATTTTCTTTATGAATGCAACCAGGGGAAAAAAGTCTGCTACAAAACATCAGAAAGAAAGATCAAAGATCATGGCAGGCCAGACTAAAAATCTTAAAGATTTTACACCTAGTGGTAAAAATAAAGAGCGACCAGAAAAAACGGCTCAAGATCAAGAAGGTTTTGAAATTGCTCAGGCAAAGTTTATTTTTAATAACTGGTTTGAAACGCTTTTTGAGGCAATTAACGATTTTCCAAAATGTATTGATAATATCAATACCGATAATGACTTTAATTTACTTAAAAACTTCTCCTACGATAGCTGCACTACCAGGGTAGAACCTGGTAAGAGTGAAGAAGATTTTATGGATAATCTTGAGCAAAATGTTTTTGAGGAAAGTTATAATTTTATCAAGTTGTTTGTCGACTTTATCAATGTGGTAAACTTAATGACCTCTCCTGAAAGTAAAAGTGAAGGTGAGGTAAAAACTGTCTATAAAACCGGTTTTTTAGATAATATACCATTAGATTGCCTAAAAGATATTTATGAAGCATTCTTACTTGTTTTTCCTGAAGTTATGCAGGATAAAGCCAAATTTGATAAGCAAAAGCAGTACCGCTGGTACCGTAAGGATAGCGATGGTGGTTTTGAGCTTAATGTCTCTTCCTTTAATCCTGGTAATGAATTGCATAGTTATGTGTTAGATAGTGAAGTTTTTGCAAGAACTAAATTTATCTTTACTAGTGCAACTGTTAGAACATCTTCAGGATCTAATGCTTTTGATATTTCGGCAAATGGTTTTGAGAGTTTTATAAAATCGTTAAGCTTAATCCATCAAAAACTTGTATGCGCAAATTTTAAGAGTCCATTTGATTATGAGCATAATGCGTTATTATGTATTCCAGATGCTATAAATCGAGAAATGGCTGCTAAAGATAAGATTTCTATTCTTGCACCCACTATTGCGATGTGTCATGGAGGGGTATTTATTCTTTGCACCTCAAATAATCAAGTAAAGATGGTTGCTTATGCCATTAAAGAGAATTACTTATTAAAGAATCGTAAGTTATTTGTTCAAGGGGAGCAATTTGGTAAAAACCAAATGATTGCTAATTTTAAGCATGTAGGTAATGCTATTTTAGTTGGTACTAAATCTTTCTGGGAAGGAGTGGATATTTCAGGAAGGGCTTTAAGTATGGTAATTATTGATAAGTTACCATTCCCAGGTAAGAGCATAGATATATCAGCAACGGAAAAGTATTTTAGGCAAGAATTAAAAATTAATAATACCTTTGGTTTAGTGCAGGTTCCACGGGCATTAGTCGACTTAAAACAAGGTATAGGCAGACTTATTCGTTCCGTTAATGATAAAGGGGTAATTATTATTTGTGCACCGACATTATTATGGGCTTATAGAAAAAGCTACTCAAAAACTTTCTGGGAGGCGTTAAGTGACTTTAAGCGCACGGAGAGTTTAACTGAGGCTAATGATTTTTTAAAGAAAATTACCCAAGAAAGTTGCGATGATGATACTGACGATGATGATTTTCAAAAAGACAATGATAAAACTGATGCCTCTATAAGAAGTTGACTTAAATTGAATCAGGCTACAAAGGCTTTTAAGGGAAAGAAGGTAACTTAATAATTCATGCTTAGCTTTTAAATTCTTTCATATAAGTGCTATGATATAATAAAAGAGCTACTGGCATATAAAGAGTACAGAAAAAAGAAAAGCAAACACGCAAACAAAAGGATAAGTATGGTAAAACTTTTAGGAATTGATGCCTCAACAGAATGCTGTAGCGCTGCCTTATTATTAGGAGATAAGGTTTATCAAAAACTTCAAATTGCTCCTCAAGGTCATACTAAGCTGTTATTACCTATGGTTGATGAGCTTTTACAAGAACATAATCTTGCGCTTAATGATTTAGATGCAATTGCCTGCGGCAAGGGGCCTGGATCATTTACTGGGGTGCGTATTGGGGTAAGTATGGCGCAAGGGTTAGCTTTTGGGGCGGATAAAAAACTTATTGGTATAGGTGATTTAGAAGCTTTAGCTTATAAAGCTATGACTGATACTAACCTTAATAAAGCGATTGCTATTATCGATGCTCGTATGGGGGAGGTTTATTTAGGCATATACGAAAAATCGGCTGATAAACTTAAAGCCCTGATTGAAGAGTGTGTAGTTAAGCCTAATGAAGCTCATGATATTATCGCTAAGACTATTAAAGATGAGTCTTTTGCTATTTGCGGTACAGGTATAGTTACTTATAGTGAGATTACTTTTGGACTTGCAAATTTAATAAGAGCTCCTCAAGATTTACCACAGGCTTCAAGTATAGTGCTTTTAGCTAAAGATAGTGGTGAAGCTTTAGATCCTGAGCTTGTATTACCACAATATGTAAGAGATACAGTTACCTGGAAAAAAGTAGGCGAGCAGTAATAGTTTTATAAGGAATGACGATTATGGTAGATCAGAAGCAAAATGCTTTAGCAGTTGCGGTTATTGGAACTGGTCTAATGGCAAAGCAAATGTTAAAGGTGCTTATTAAGTTACATAGACCAATTACTGCTATATATGGTCGTTCCTTAGAAAGAGCTCAGGCGCTAGTTACTGAACTTGGCCTAGGTCCTGAGACGCAAGTTTACGATAGCCTTGCTAATTTATGGCAACATGATGAGGCGCCTTATGTATATATTGCTACCTCCAATGATGTGCATACTAAAAATGCCTTAGATGCCATGTATCATGGCAAAAATGTTCTACTTGAAAAAAGTATGGTACAAAACATTAAAGAACTTGCCGAAATTGAAAAAACTATCAAATCTGAGAAACGCATTTTTATGGAGGCAAATTTAGCTCTGTGTTCTCCGTTATTACAGCGTATTGGGAAGTTAATTAGTGAAGGTGAGCCTATTTATGGGTTAGATAAAGTAGGCATGATTAATATAAATTATGGCGATGTACCTGAAATCGATGCTAATAATCGATTCTTTAACCCAAACCTTGGGGGGGGGATGCTTACCGATATCGGCTGCTATGTAGTAGGGGCGGCAGTAACCTTACTTGGCAAAGATTTAACAATAAGTAGTTCAGATCTTGAGACAGATCCGAATTTTAATGTAGATGTGCGAGGTCATGCGGTATTAGTAAGTAATCAAGGCATAAGAGCAAATTTAAGTATGAGCTTTTTAGAAACGTTACCAAAAACTGTGGTGCTTGGTACTAAAAAAGGTTATGTAACTATTAGTGATTTTGCTCGTAGTAGTATTTGTAATATCTTCTCTCCTAATGCTGAACCTGTGATTAAGGATATGCGTTTGGAAATACTTGAAAAGTATGGGTTAGTTCCTCAAGATTTTATTGGTTATCGTGATATTACTCTTGCTTTAGAGGTGCTGGATTTTGAGGCAGCAGTTAGTGCTGGATATGAAAGATGTTATGCTGAGAATCTTACGCACTATGAAGAATCAAAAGCTGTTACTCGTTTAATAGCAGAAATTTTTGCTCGCTCAAAGCAATATACGGCATTTAATAAACGCTAAATGTACTGACTTTTTAAGAGTAATTAGATATTTAAGTATGAGAAGTGGGAGATTTTACTATCTTGCCACTTCTTTTTTTGTGCTTTGTTTTTGGGGAGGGGGAGAAATTTTTATTAAACCTAAAATTTTTTGTTATCAGATACAAGACTTTAACTAAAATTTAAGGTGCAATTTTGTTCACGTTGCTATAATTTTGGTAAAGATAAGAAAAAAAATTAAATTTTAAAAAGAACATAAAAGAAAGATAAAAACAAAGTGGATAAACTCAATGCTCGATGCCTATATAAAGTTTCATATAGCAGATCATATGAAGCGCTATAAAGATCTTACTATTTACGATTACTATGTAAAAACCTTAACGCATGGTTCGGTCCCTTCTGATGAATTTATTGCTGAGAGCATAAAAAACATTGAGGCAAATTATACCAATGTTAATAGATCACGTATTGAAAAGGCCTTAGCAACAACGCGTTTTATTTATAGTGCCAATCACTGCGGGTTTGAGAATTACTCGCAGGTCTTAAATTCAAGCATCTTAACGCAGTTAGCTACGAATCAATATCAAGATGCTGATAATTTAATGTATTCTTGTGCTACCTTAACCCCCTTAAATCCTACAGCCCCTTGTGGTTTATTATTAGGTAGAAGAGATAGTAATAAAGGTTATAAAAGAACGGCTTTAAATTTAGCCTCACGCAAATACGATAGTTATTTTTTAACGAATATCCCAGCTATCACTAAAGATGGCATAAAAAAACGCTTAAAGACTCTTGCACCTAATGTGATAGCCCCACATGAAAAGCTTGCTATTGAGTATTTATCCGAAAGTTTAGAGACCTTGCCCAAACATAGTCTTAATGCCCAAACTGCCAATTTCAATACAAACGTACTTAATAAGTTTTTAGGGAAATACACCCAAAATACTACTTATTATTTAGAGCAAGAGAAGATTGCCTCAGCGCTGATAGTTAATGATTTAAAGCGTGAGAACTCTTTTTTAGGGAAGTTATTTAATAATAAACTAAAACTTTTATCATTGGTTAGGCATCTATGTAATCATGATAATTTATGGGCAAGAACTCTTTTAACCATTGGAAATGGCGATAGGGTAGGTTTTGGAACGGTGTTATTTTATTATATTAAGGAAAATGGCAAACGTTATCCTTTATCACTTAAAGTATCGGAGAAAAACTTATATTTAACGCATAAAGATTTTATTTTAGAAATCACTCCCGAAAATATTGCTAATGCCTTAGCACAAGGGCGCTTATTACCTAATATCTATACTACCTATATCCCGATGATTTTTTTACATAATGTAAGTGTAATTGGAGGCATCTTTTTTACTAGATATATTAAAAAGATGATTGAAATTACGGCTAAAGAGTTTAATTTACCTATTCCTTCTTATATTTATGAAAACTATATGCAAGCTTTTGTGCTACCTGTTAAGGTAAAAACACCTTTCGTAAATACGATAAATGAAGCACGTCCTTTAGTGCTGTTAGATATTATTAATGAGCAAAGTCTCTCAACCTTACAAATTGAGGCTGTATTAGCCACTAAGCAGTCGCAAGCTTTTCCGCTGTCTTTAAGTGAGGCGTTAATTGAAGGTTCGATGAGTTGTGATGAGATTAAAGCGCATGAAAGTGAGTTAATCAACCTTATGCATCAAGATTTACCTTGTACGCTTAATTTTGAGGCGTAATGTAAAAGAGTGATAATCTTGGTATTTTTTTCAGAATTTAAAAATTACAATAAATTCAAGTGTAAAAGATTTTTGGGGCTTTCTATGTTTTTAATTAAAATACTTATGGTTATGGTATTTGCCTTTTTTTTTATGGCGCAGATAAGTTTGGCAAATGAAACTTTAGCCTTAAAAAATGATCCCCTTAAAAGTTCTACTACCTTAAGTGCTGCTTCAGTTCCTAATACTTGCCCATATGGTAAAAATATGCGTATAGCTATGATTCAAGCTGGCGTTTTTGGTGATTATATTAAAGTTTTTAGGCAGATGACGTTATCTTTAATCCAAAGAGGATTAGTTAAAAAAGAAACAAAGGTAACTGAAGATTTTGATTTTAATGATAAAGCCAGTTTTTTAGAGTTAGCTCAGGGCTCAAAAGGTGGCTGCATTGAGTTTTTAGCAGATGGTTTTTATGATGGCTCATGGATTGATGAGCAAATTGATGCTACCACTCGAGATTTAAAACGTCGCATAAAAGAGCAAAAAGATGTCGATTTGGTGTTGGCTTTTGGGACCACAGCCGGGGTTAATTTTGCGGATAGCTCATTAAAAATCCCAGTTATGGTAGTAACACCAACTGATGCTGAAAGTGCCAATATCATAGGTCCTGGTGAATTTTCTGATAAAAAATACATCCATGTGCAAAAAGAGCGTGATCGTTATCGCTCTGAGCTATTAATGTTTTATGATATTTTTAAGTTTAAAAAACTTGGGGTAGTTATTGATGAATTACCTGAAAATCAATTAGCACAGGCCTATCCTATTATTTTAAATGTTGCTAAATTAAAAGGCTTTACTGTTATCCCTTGCATGGGTAAGGTTTTTAAAGATGCTCAGGAAGGAAAGATTGATACTTTAAAAAAGTGTGGGAAAGAGTTAGCCCAAAGTGCTGATGCCGTTTATATTACTGTAGGTGGTGGCACATCGAATGAATTATATGATGCTCTAAAACCTTTATATCAAAAAGGTATTCCTACATTTTCTCAGCAAGGTGATACTGATGTAGCTCGTGGGGTACTGTTATCTTTATCAGATTCACAAATGCGAGAGGCAGGAATTTTTGAGGCCAATGTGCTTGAGCAAATCTATAAAGGCGTGGATCCTCAAAGCATATCCCAAAATTACTATGCTCCACTAAACTTAGCCATTAATATGCATACAGCAAGGTTAATTGGCTGGAGGCCTGATTTTGAGGTGTTAGTGGCAGTAGATAAAGTATTTCAGGATGTTATTACTAAAGATACTAAGTAAAGGACCTTAAGGTGCTTTTACAAAAAAACAAAATAAAAAAAACTAGCAAACTTAAACTACCAATCTAAAAATAATGTGATAGCTATGCGTATTTTAAAAGGTTTATTTTCAGGGCAATCCATCTTTTTTATCTTAGTATTTGCCATAAGTCAGATATTTTTTGTGGCTCTTACTGTAAGTTCCATTGAGGATTTTCGTCATGAGAACCGTAAAGCATTAATTGAGCTTTCTCTTGAGTCAATGGCTAATAAAATAAATATTGTCACAAGACTTGGGCGTAATATCCAGAGTTATTCCAATGCTAAAAATTTATTAGCTGATTTAAAAACGCATAGCCAAACTGCTGATGCCTTTATTATCGATACACAAGGGAAGATTGTTCATGGTAAAAGTACTTATGGCATCTTTAACATAGCTAATAATGATTTTACCGGTGATGTTTTAACTATAAAGGATGCTGATTATAAAATCTCAAAAATTTTTGGGGTAGAAGGCAATGTAGTAGGTTATATTCTTACCTCTTTAGAAACTAAGAGTAAAGATCAAGGTTATGATGATTATACTTATGATTTAATCTTAAAGCTTATTTATGCCTCAATTGTCTGCGCTGTGATTTGTCTATGTTATTTCTCTTATATGCAACTTAATAGCGCTAAAGAAGGTAAGAGCGTATCAAGATTTAAACTCTTTATTTTACCATTTATTATGGCTCAGTTATTAGTAACCGCAATTTCCACTAAAGAGGTTATTGATATTATGCATAGCTACTCTGATGAGGCCTCAAATTCCATTGTCGCAACTATCCAAAAAGAGTTTGAGCGAGTCGCCAAACTTGGCATTTCTCTTAAAGAGGTTTCAGGAATTGATAGCTATTTAGTTAGAGTTAAAGATAAAGCCAAGATTATTGCTAATATTGCTATTTTAGATGAGAAACAAAATGTTATTGCAGGTCAAAAAGATGATAAGAACTTGCAACTGCCAATATATAGCATGAATAAGAATATTTATGGTTTTGTAGAGGCAAGTATTAATTATTCTTATTTAGCGTTTTTCGGAGGTAAGCTTGCACTTACTGTTTTTACCTTGTTGGTAATTTCTTGTTTAGCATTTTCGGAATTATCTTCCATTGTAAGTTTTGAGATAAAAAGACTTGCACAAAATACCCCAAAAATTCTCTACGAAAGCTCTTTTGTAAGACCGCTGGCATTTTTAGGCATGTTTGCGACCTTTATGCCAATGAGTATTGTGCCAATCTTTATGGGGATGTTTGTGAAAGATTTTCCGAATATGTCAAAAGAGGTAGTAATGAGTTTGGCTGTTACTACTGAAATGCTGGCAATTGGTGTTACCTCATTATTGCTCCTAATCTTTAAATCTCGTTTTAAAGATTGTAAAAAAGTACTGATTTTAGGGTTATCCTTAATTTCAGTAGGCATGCTTATAGGTTTTGCGTCACATCATGGTATTGAATTTATTTTATCACGTGCTGTTTATGGCTTAGGCTATGGCTGTGTAATAGTTGGTTTACAGCTTTTTGTGGTAGATATTACAGCTCCTAAAGACCGTGCTTTTGGTATGAGTAATTTTATTGCAGGTTTATATGCTGGTATCTTATGTGGCTGTGCGGCCGGAGGGCTTATTGCCGATAAACTTGGGTATAGAGTTGTATTTCTCTCTTCTTTCTTTGTTTTTGTGCTAGCTTTAATTACCTTACTGTTTTTAATGAAAAATCGTATGTCCCCACCTAAAGAACCCAAAAAACTTACAGTTAATAAGCTGAACTTTACTAAAGTTATAGCATTTATAAAAAGCAGAGAAATTGCAAGTTTTATGTTCTTGCAAGTAGTTCCTTGTTCACTAATTACCATTGGCTTTTTTAATTATTTCTTGCCGGTATTTATTAATCAAAACGGCTTTGGGGCAACAACTGTGGGACAAATAAATTTTGTGTACACCATAATTATCATAGTTCTCTCTCCCATGATAGGTAAGGTTATTGATAAAGCACAAGGGAAATCTAAGTTCTTGGCATTAGGACTAATCTGTACTTCTTTAGTGCCTTTATTATTTAGTATGGATAATCCTATTGTGGCCTCTTTACTTGGTATGAGTGTTTTAGGTATTGCTATGGCGATAAATGAAGGTGGTCAGCCAGCTATTATCTCAACGTATGAATCATCAAAGATAGTAGGGCAAGAGGAGTCTATTATGATCCTTGATATAATATTACGTATAGGGCAGGTTATAGGACCTATGATGGTAGCAACTTTAATAAGTAGCTATGGCATAGGCTCTTTTAAGTATTTAAGTTTTACGGCAATAGCTTTTGCGGTAGTGTTTATGACACTTGAGTTTTTAAGAAAACATCAAGAGCCTGATAATAGTAAAGGATAAGAGCAGGTAAGATAATAACAGCTATAAAAAATAGGCAATCTTCTTTGGGGAAAAGGATTGCCTATTTACTGAATGCTCAACATGGTTGAGAACTTGGTTATTTTTGGTATTTCTTATCAGCTTATAAGTGATAAGTACAAAGAATAAGGTACAAAATTCAAAGTACTAAATAATAAGAAGTAGCAGTGTTTTGCCTTATCCTTAAAACGCATCTTTTAATAAAAGGTAACAAAAACTTAAGAACATTTTAAGAAAACAGCAATTTTTACCGAGTTTTAGCAAGTTTTTAAAAAGTGCTCCTTGCTAAAAATATAAATAAAATTATACATTTATCACTACTAAAGTAAGAGGTGAGCTATGAAATATACAATGTTAATGATTGCGCTTTTATCTTTATCAGCTGTTGCTTGTGCGCAGAATGCAGAAAGCGTGCAAAAGCAGGTTTATACTTCAGGAGTAACTATTATAAAAAAAGCTCCTTTAGATAATAGTGGTGCTGCTACAAGTTCAGTAGCTACTAATGATGCTATTGCAAGTGTGGGGAATTATGATGTAGTAGCTGGTGAGCTTCCTGAGGGGTTTGTGGCTTTTGTGAAAGAGGGAGGCAACTCAGGGTATTTTATTAAAGATACTATTGGCTTTTCATGTGTAACTCAAAATTGTGTTCCTGGCAATATTACAGCTAAGCAAATTGGTAAGAGTAATTATTACCTTGTTCAAGTTGCTAATTATGAGCAGTGGGTAGAGGTTATCGATATTCTTAAGAATGCTAAGAATAATGAGCAAAAAATCAAAGATATTAAACCAGACTATTTTCATGGAATTGACCCAAAACTTCAATAATAGCTAAGGAAGAAATTAACAAATGAACGTTAAACATTTTAAAATTACGAGTCTTGCTTTTTTATGTGGATTATTGTCTTTAGGGTTAACTGCTTGTGGTGGTTCTGATTCAGGCTCGGGAAATCCTGATACAGGAACTGATACTGGATATACTAGCTCAACTAAAGTTACTATAACTAATCTTCCAGATTCAGTAACTAGCTTTGATAGTAATACTCTTGATGCTAATAATTTTATGACTTTTTCAGTTGATACAGGTGTGGTTGATGAAAGTAAGCTTGATTTAGCTAATGCCGCAAAATTTGGGACGCTTGTTAAAATTAATCGAGATTCTCAAAGCGAAACCCAAAATATAGTCACATATCTATATCAAGTTGATAAGTTAGATGAATTGGCTAATGCTGATATACCATTTGAAGAAGAAATTACTTTACCAAATTTAGATGGAACTGAAGAAAAATTTAAGTTTGCCCTGATATCAGGCGATCCATACTTAAAGCATCAGTGGCATATCCATAATACAGGTGATGATTTTTATTATTACACCTCTACCAATCCCGTGCGAGGGGTAGATCATAATATTGCTGAGGCTTGGTTCACTAAAAAATCTGATAATAAGTATCTTAGTGGTAAAGGTATAAGTGTTTTAGTAATCGATAATCCAATTGATTTTAAGCATGTAGATTTTATAAACCAGAAACTCAATATTAGCAATAAGAACTTACCTAAAGAGTTATTAAAGCATATTAACAATGATGTTACCATGGATTTTGCTTTATCAGATTCTACCTCAGCTCACGGTTCGGTAGTTGCAGGTTTAATTGGGGCAGAGGCTAATAGTAAGGGGGTTAGAGGTATTGCTTATAATGCCAAGTTAATTAATTATAATATGCCTAATACTGCCGATACAGGGGCAGAAAGTTCTTATAATTTACCTGATTATTTAGATATTGATGTTGTTAATGCAAGTTATGGCTTTTATACCTATACCTCATACGATGTTTTAAGTGAGGGGTTACTTTATCATGCCATAAATGATAAAGGTGGTCTTATAGTAAAGGCTATAGGTAATTATGCTGATACTCCTTTAGAGCAATTTATTGATATCACTCAAATTACCTCACCAATACATTCTGATGAGTTTGAGTGTTTACTCTATGATGTAGATTGTTTTGCATCGCAGTTTGATAACCTTGAACGAGCACCAAATTCTATTGTAGTAGGTTCTTTAAATCATGAAGGTACTAAAGCATCTTATTCATCAACAGGTTCTTCAATATGGATATCTGCTATTGGCTCTGAGGGTAATGATTTTCTGCCTCAAATAACAAGTGATTTATATAGATTTACTTGTGATGATTATGAAGAACAACCTGTTTATGCTCGTTATTTATTTTATACTTATTGGGGTGGGCGTGGTTTATTCAATCTACACCAGGATCCAAATGATGTAAGTGATTGCTCTTATACTTCATTAATGGCAGGCACTTCCGCAGCTACTCCAGTTGTTTCAGGGGTGGTGGGATTGCTTAAAGAGATAAATCGAGACTTTACTCCAGAGCAGATAAAGTATTTTTTGGCAAAGAGTGCAAACTTTATTGAAGATCCTAAAACAGCCGAAGTTTATGAATTTAATGATCATGAAGTTTTAACCGGTAACCATTGGGTAGAAACTGATAACTTTAAGTTTAATAATATGTATGGCTTTGGGATGTTAGATGCTAAAAAAGCTGTAGATCTGGCTTTAGCTAATGATGAGGATGGGGACAATAATTATAACTTACGTAAAAATCCTCCAGTAGAAGATGAGGCTGATGATGTTTCTTGTATTGAGAATTATAGATCCAATAAAAGAGTTACTTATGAGTGTACTTTTAGTAATTTACCAACTTTAGCGGCTACTTCTCATATTAAATATCAAATAGAGTATATTGGGATTAATCTAAATTCTCTTTATTTCACCTCAGAAGATGCTGATAAGTATGAAAGCTATTGTAATTACGATACTGTCTCCTCATCTGGTGAAGCTGTGGAAAGTTTTTATAAGAAGTTTTCATATTACAGTGTGGCTTTAAAAGACCCTAAAGGTCAAAGAGCTGTAATAAAGCCTTACTTCGCAACTTATGAATCTGCTAACTCTTATTTTGGGGGAGGGGTTAGTGATGAAGATCCGGTTTATGCTAAAGTAAATACTTTCTACTTGAATGATTATATTCAAGGTGATAAATGGACTTTAGAAATTGACTCTCAGTGTAAACTAGACGTCGATATGCTTGAGAAAAATCTTAAACCGTATTTTTATGTATATGGTAAGCAGTAACAAGAAGTTTGGGTTTATAAAAAATAAATCAAACTAATCCAAACTAACCAAATCAAAGCAAATAAGATTTATTTAATTAGGAACCAAAGTAGGTTCCTAATTTTTTAGGTGCAACTTTTAAGAGCTGTATTTTGGGGATTATAGTAAAAGCCATGGTTCTTTTAAGTTTTTTTCATCTTCTTCCATGTTTTTATCAACCAAATTATCTGCTAAAGTAGTTGGAAAGTTAATTTAAAAAAAATTGGTAAAAGCGTAAGATTTTATAAAAATGAAAGATAGATTAATTTAATGAAAGTGGAGTTAATTTGAGATTAAAGAAGTGTTTATAAAATAAGCGTTTTGCTTTTAGTTTATACAAAATTACACTTTTTTTTAATTTTTTTAAAAAAGTGCTTGCAAGGATTTTAAAATACGTTATAATTTGCCTCGTTCTTAAGCGGGAATAGCTCAGTTGGTAGAGCATAACCTTGCCAAGGTTAGGGTCGCGAGTTCGAGCCTCGTTTCCCGCTCCAAGTGCCCGAGTGGTGAAATCGGTAGACACAAGGGATTTAAAATCCCTCGGAACTTATACTTCCGTGCCGGTTCGATTCCGGCCTCGGGCACCATCTTTTTAGATTCCTAAAATCTTCCATTGATGTGTTCCAAAGTTAAATCCAAGAAATTTTAATTGCTTTTGGCATTTTATTATTTAGTTAAGCCTTATAATCTTTTTTATGGAAAAAGTGTTTTTTTATAGAGTTTTTTATAATTACTGCCTCTTTTTCTTTTTTTTACTTTTTCTGCTATTTCTGTCGTTATCCTTTTGTTACTTTTTTCTTATTCTTACCTTTGCATTTAATACTCTATTTGGCATATAGCCATAAACCCTCTTAAAAGCCCTTTAGAGCGCATGTTTTAGCTTTTGGCAGATGTTGATTCCTAGGAAGTGATTTTTGCTTTATATTAAGTTTTTATGAGAAAACGAGGAATTTGAGGTTAGGTTGGGGTGAGGCGGCTTTAGGTTTGAGGTAGATTTTAGTTTAGTAGGTGGTTTGTTATTGCTTTAGGTTACAAATAAAGAAAGGAATTTGTTAAAATGGAGCATGTAAAAAAAGGAGTTTATAACAAACTCCTTTTTCGGTATTTAATATAATATGTAGTATTAGGTTTCTTTGCTCTGGTTTTTACTTATTCTTCAGGTTCTTCACGTAAGTTTTTAAGTTCAATACTTAGTTCATCAGCTACACCTGTCAGTGCTTTAAATACTGTTTCACTTTCATTAGAACCAAGCTGGGCAAGAGTTTCTCGAGAGCGATTTACAAACTTACCCCAAGGCTTACTTAAATCGTTATTATTACCTTTAACCTCGTTATACCAGGCTTTAGTATTTTTTATTTCAAAGATGCGATTTAATTCGTAAGCAGATAGTTTATCAAAATCGATATTCCAAGCTACTCCATTAGCAAGTTCTACATTAAAGATAATATCTTCAATATCATTAGTATTAGTATCACCTAGTACGGTAATAACCTGAATAGGTTGGGAGATTTCTGGTTCATTCTTAGTAAAGCTTGGGTAATGATAGATGTAATAATTCTTTGGTAAGTGTTTGGTACCAAAGGTTTCAGAGCAGGTAACACGTACCCCTGAAAAATCCCAGGTTTTTATGCTTTCGATGTCATAGCTGCTACGGCAATTTACATCTCTGGCAAGCTTTTGGGCTAAATCCTCAAGACCATTACTTTCATGAAGAATTGGTAGGGTCATAATGGAGGTAGCAAGAATAGAGTTATCTTTATTAGCAAAGACCGTTAAAGTTGAATCAAAAAGATTTTCGGTGATATTAGCAAGTTCAAGGTCAGAATTATCTTTTAAGCGCTTGATGGATTGTTTCTTAAAGTATTTCTGAAAATCATAACTCATTTTTGAGGTATCAGCTAAATCCTTTAAGATTCTATCTTCAATTAAATACTTTAGTTCAGTATTATCTTTTGTTAATTCCTCTTTTAAATCAAGCACAAATTTTTCATCAACAGTAAAGTCCAGTGGAAGATTATCGATATAAAACGAAATAGTATGTACCGGTAATGGAATAAGGCTTAGCGACTCAAAAGGTTTTTCAGGATTGAATTTAATAGGTAAATTACCATGGTAGTTAATAAGCACTAAATGCTTATCAGTATCGTTTGAGGCAATATCATTACTCTTTTTAAAGGCTGCATCTAAGGTTTGGGCGATAGGTACTTTAGTTTCAGGTCTTGTAGCAAAGAGCTGTACATTACGATTTTTACAATTTAAATGGGTAAAGACAGTTTCACGAACTTTATTATGGCTAAATTTTGCATCAAAACATTCATTAGCGATATTAGCAAGTACAGTCGGGGTAGATAACATACCATTTGGAGAACCGGTATCTAATTCGCCTTGAAATTCCTTATTGATATTATTTGCCGCAAATGATTTCATATGATTTGTATGTATAACATAGACTGTGGCAATAAGATGATCTAGTTCCTTTACATTAAACTTTAAGTAATTATTAGATACTTCAAAGTTATTGTAGTTAAAGCCTTGAGTCATGGCATAGGAAGTTTTTGGGCTTATGCGATAAGTATATGGATTATCAGCATACGAAAGGTGCTTTGGGGTAATAGTTGCATCTAGGTAAGTTGCCGCAAAAGAAGGTTCGATAGAATTATTAAATTTAATACTATCATCTGCCAAGCAGTTTATCGTAAAGGCACTAAAAGAAAATAATGATAAATATTTTACAAACCTAGCGCAAAGCATGTACCTAACTCCTGTATCTATTATTTTTATAATGATTGTTATAATGAGTATTATATATTTATGTTAAATAAGTGATTTGTATTATAACGATTTTTTAAGATTATACACGACAAATATTTTGGAAAAATTGAAGCGTAACACCTTTAAGATAAGCTTTTTGGAATAAAAAAACAAAGTTAAACTTTAAAGGTACGTAAATGTGTTAAAAAATGACCATTAAATTAAAGTTATGGTTAAGAAGTAAACATAAAATATTTTTTTTACAAAAAATTTTTAAAAAGATTTGACACATTGGGAAAAAAACGTATAATGCACCCACACACAGCGAATGCGGGAATAGCTCAGTTGGTAGAGCATAACCTTGCCAAGGTTAGGGTCGCGAGTTCGAGCCTCGTTTCCCGCTCCAAAGATTCAGGTGGCGGCGCGTTAGCAAAGCGGTTATGCAGCGGATTGCAAATTCGTCTAGTCCAGTTCGACTCTGGAACGCGCCTCCAATAAGACTGTGTTTCAAGCATGGCGCGTTAGCAAAGCGGTTATGCAGCGGATTGCAAATTCGTCTAGTCCAGTTCGACTCTGGAACGCGCCTCCATGCCCGAGTGGTGAAATCGGTAGACACAAGGGATTTAAAATCCCTCGGAACTTATACTTCCGTGCCGGTTCGATTCCGGCCTCGGGCACCATCCACTAAATTCCACCCAAAATCTACCTTAGAATATTTCACTTTTACTATCCCCCGAAATAGCCTGTTAGTAACTTTGTGTAAAAAATGTTATCTAACTGTTAAACCTTAGATGTAATAAGGTTTTTTATGCATTTAAAGTTATCCTCAGTTTTTGTGAATAGTTCTGTGAAATATAGGTTGTTAACAGTGTGATTATGCAGTATCTGCTTATCTTTTGGCTAATAAAGATAGAGGGGGAGAAGGTTCTTTTAGGTTGTCTTTATAAAGTGCTCCTTAAGATCTTGCTAATTTCTTATGGATCTTTTCCTTTCTACTTTTTCTTTTAGCTTTCTTCTTTTAGTAACTACTTACTAAAAGGAGAAGTGCTTCTAAGGCTACCTTTATCCTGTTTTTTGCATAAATATTGGTTTTTTATGCGTTAAAGGCTTGTGTAATGTTATAATAGCTTAACTTAAAGATTTGTGTTTTTTGACCTGTGATATCTTTGTAATTTTGCATTATGAGTCCTTCTGATAACTTTGTTCCTCCTTCAGCTTCAGCTAATAGTAATTTAAATAATAATTCAAGCAGCATAAGCTCTCAAACATCTTTAATAGGTGATATTTATGATTTTGATATGTTTACCGAAGGAGAAAGGGTAGGGCAAGGACTTGGGACAAATCAAGAGGTAAAAAGTAATGAATCTTTAAATGCAGTAACAAAAGAAGATTTAGCTAATACGCAGGTTGCCGTATTAAGTGTATCGGAATATTGTGATATTTTAAAAAGACATGTCGAAAAAATTCGTAATGTCTCCGTAGAAGGTGTTATTTCGAATTTTTCGGTGCGTGAGAAGTTTACGTATTTTTCTCTTAAAGATGATAGAGCAGTTATTAACTGCATGATAAACACCAGTATAATTAAGAAGTTTCAGTTAACCAGTAATGCTAAGCTTGAGGATGGGGTAAAGGTCAAGGTTTACGGTAATACCAGTTTTTATGCTCCACGAGGTTCTGTTTCGATATTTTGTACCAGAATTTCGTTATCAGGCGTTACAGTTAATAAAATTGCCTATGTTCTTGGTGAGCTTACCAAATTAAATTACTACCCAAGAAGAAATCCTCATCAAATCCCTAAGGTTATTAAACGAGTTGCAGTAATTACCTCAACGCAAGGTCAGGCGATTAGAGATGTTTGCGTTACAATAAAAAGATTAAATCCTTTTGTGGAAATTATTATTTCCCCAGCGCAGGTGCAAGGCGAAAAGGCAGTAGATTCTCTTAAAGATGCAATTTTTTTAGTTTCTAAACTTAAAGATGTTTATCCTATTGATGTAGCGCTACTTGTGCGTGGTGGCGGTTCGAAAGAAGATTTAGATGTTTATAATGATATAAACCTTAATGCTTATATTTCTCTGGCAGATTTTCCGATAGTCAGTGGCGTAGGACATGAAGGTGATTATACGGTAGCAGATTATGTGGTAGATCGCAGAGAAGCAACCCCAACAGCAGCCGCGAGCATAGTTAATGATATAAGACCTTTGGTAAGAGTCTTTAATGACTTATCAGGTAGGATTTATAATGTTAATAATGCATTATTACTAGATAGAATGAATAAGGTAAATCATTTAGCACAACTGCTGAATAATTTACATCCTGCCAATGCTAATAAATTACGCGCAAGTAAACTTGATAAATTAGCTAATAACTTATTTAATGCCATGGGAGATGTGATAGGCGTTCGTAAAGATAAGCTTAAAGATTTACAAGTAGCCCTTGATAACTTAAATCCAAAACAAAATATTGCCCAATACCAATTCAAGTGCACTACTTTAAAGGTTGCGCTTCTCAATCAAATTGAACAAAACTTAACAGCTTATAAGAGTAGACTGGCTAAATTAAAAAGTTCTCTTGATGCCTTAAATCCCACCTTAATTTTAAAAAAAGGGTATTCTATAACTTATTATCAAGGTAAGACCGTAACTGATGCCAGCACTTTAAAGGCAGGCGATAAAATTGAGATTGAGCTTGGTAAAGGACGCATTAGCTCAGAAGTTTTAGATGTTAAGCCTTAAGAGGTAACTTATGAAAAAGATCAAGAGTAGGGGGAGAAGATCTGAAGGAGGAGGATTGGTAAAGCAAGCGGCTATTCTAAATTTCTATTTTCCACATCTTTTTTCAAATTGTGCTTTAAACTCTCTGGTTTTCCTAATCCAATGTGAATCAAGCTCTTAATAATAGTAAGGAATTAGAAATAGCTTTTTAACGTACTTACTAAAATTAAAAAATATTAATCTTTATTGAAAAATTCAAAAATTTTTAACAAATCTTATGGTTGCATTATACTAAGGATTTGTTATAATAATTATACTTATCACAAATTAGTTACAAATTTTTAACCAAATCAAAGGCTTTTTACCGAGTGTTTGACTAAAGTTGTAATCTAGCTGGCTTATATTGATTTTTTTATTGTGTTGCATCGTAAGTTAGTGTTTTTATGCACATTTTTATGAAAAATTCATAAAATACTCCGATTTTTGAACAAGGCGAACATTTATCGAAGCCAACACGTTTTATAATAGTATTATTGCTTGAATTCACATGTGTACTATGCTATTACTTATTAAACAAGTAAACAATAATAAAAATATAGTAAGTCTTTAAGCTTTAAAACATTTTTTGTCGGTTCTGGGACAAGTAGAAGTCTTAAGATACTAGTTAGTGCATTAAATTAAATATATCTATAGGGATTGCTTTATGCAGAAGTTTTTCGTTTTCGTCTCCACCTTGATGTTACTTACCATAATGCAAGTGGCACAGGCTGCGATCGTATATCGTTGGGTAGACGAAAGTGGCTCCGTTCACTATTCTCCAATGAAACCATGGGGGGTAAAGTACGAAGAAATTAATACCGCTTTTTCAGCGAATGAACGTGAAATAATAGAAGCAATTAAAAAGGAAAAAGCCGATAAGTATTTAAAGGATAATAGCGCTAAGTTGGCAGCTCAAAGCGCTGAAGAAAGAAAGAATAAAAAGATGCAACTTGAGCTTTGTATCGAGACTGCCTTTGATAAAGTATATTATCAGAGACGTAGAATTGAAGATGACAGTCTTAAACAGAAGATCGATTGTGAATACAAGTTTAATAAAGTTAAACAAAAGACCAAGTACGATGCCTGTGTATTACAAATCGAAAGTCGCCGTTTAAGCGAGCTTGGCAGATTAGATAAAGTTGCAACTGATTGCTTCTCTGATGATACCCCTCCTGAGGTAATAGATGTGATTATGGAAAAGTATCGTCAAAAGGCGGAACAAAAGTTAAAGGAAGATAAATAAGTAAAATAGCTCCTTTTATATTAATAGTTAAAAGACTTAATTTTTAAAGTAGTTTCATAGTAGTAAATTCCCTCAAATATCGTTATTTTGAGTGGGTTTTTTTTGCTAAATTTCCATTAGGAGTTCTTTATCAAAGAACATTGGATCATCATATTCAATGATTGGTACATCAAATTGGGCGTATGACCAGTTATTGATAATTTCAAGCGCTCCATCAGGCATCATGCCTGATTGTTTACAAATACGCTCAAAGTCTTTTTTGGTAAAGTCTTGCAGCTGCATAAGCTGCTTAATAATAGTCTGGCATTTAGGAGGCAGTGCATTAAAAATAGCATCTAAGGATACTTTACCGTTTGCCTGGTAAATATCGGATAAGTCAGAAGGTGCCTCTTTATCGATATCTAAAGTTCCTACAACTACCTCATTGGCCTTTTTATCAAGCTCTAGCACTATATCATCATTAGTCTGCTCATTAGCAGTAAAGATAGGATTTAAGAGGGAATGAACTTCTTTTGTTTCCTCAATAGTATCTTTAACTTTACTCATATTAAGCGTTAGATCCTTAGGTATTAAGGATTTAGGATCATTGAGTGTTTGATTTGGTTTAAAGTTTTTATGGGTATCAGCTGTGCTTTTATGGGTAAACCTCTCGCCACTAAAAATTGCCAGGTTGTTAATATGAATCCCAAAATTTATATAAATAATACGCACATGATCATAAGTGTAGAAATCTTTGGCAAGACTTACGATTTCATTGCCTAAGGTAATGATAAATTGTCTAATACTCTCAGGAATTTCTAAAGGTAGTATTTTGCTTGCATAGGTGTTATATGGTGGCACTGTCTTATTTAAGGCAATAATATCTTTAATATAATCTATGCAGGTAACATATGCTTTAGCATCAGAAGGCTTAAGAGTTTCGGTGATGCTTGCGCCCTTCTTTAAAGGATGAGGTTTTTTAGCAAGTTCTTTAAGTTCTTCATTAGAAGGGATAGTTGTTGCATACTCTTCAGGAGTTAATTTTCTTACCGAACCTTTGGCGGTAAGGATGCACCCAAAATCTTTTGTTGGATACTTTTCAAGGTAGGAGCATAACTCTTCTTTAAATTTTTTATAAAAATGAGCAATTGCCTGAGGTGAGAGAGTAGATTGTAAAAGAATACGAGCAATAACAATAAAAATTTGTGATGCGATATTTTGGTGGTATTTATGATCCACAAAGGCAAAATGGTTATAAGCATGCGGTGATAAAATGCCACCTTCAAGTTTGGCGCTTGGAATAACCTCAAGGTCAAGGATATTAGCAAGGTAAGTATATAACTCACTACACTTATTGCGATTTGTTAGGGAGAACTTGAATAATTCGCGCAAATGGTTATTAGAGAAGGTGTGGTTTAATAGCATAGTGCGAATTTCTTCGATATTAGTAGTGTGTTTATTGAACAGCTTAGTTTCAATAATGCGATATACCAAAGTATCGGTGATGTTTTCAGGGGAGTGGTGAGAATAAGAAAGCGCAATCGATACATCAAAATTGATTATTTGATCGATCTTAAAAATCTCAATAAAGTTGGTGAATGGATAAGTTATAGTATACCCAAAGAGCATATTATAAATAACATTTAAGATGCAATCTAAACATTCCCGATTAGCTGGCATAAAAGCTTTTTCTAAGCTATTTTTATTTTCTTCAGAAAGTCCAAATTGACTGGCTAAGAACTTTAGTCGTGCTTCTGGATCTTTATTTTCCGAGCATACATCAAAAAGAAGCTCAGCTGCCTTTTCTAAAGGAGCATCTACTGCTTTACGTAATAATTTAAGCTCAAAATCTAATTTATCACCATAAGATAATTTATAAGTTTTTAAAGCAAAAGGTAGAATTACAGTTTGATAAAAGTAATTTTTTATTTCATCAAGGTTCTTAGGCGATAATTCAGCACTCCATATAATTTTATGAAAAGCTACCTCATGGTATACCTCAAAAAACGGATGATTATTGATAATATCCATATCTTGAGTTGAGATATCATTTGGGTAAATCAGGGCATATAAAGAAATTACGCGAGAGGTAAACTTTAATAAAGCACGGTCTTTATCAAAAGTTGCAGTAGATAGATGATAAAGCTGTTTATACCAGTGCATCAACCAAATATATGCCGTTTGGCGCTCTTTACTTTCAAGCTTGGAGAAAGCATCTTCAACAAAGAGACGGTGTGTAAGCGATCTGATGATTATCCAAAGTTCTTCAACAGTAATTCTAAAGTCGCAATGATTCTGTTTTATGGTATTTGCCAAAGTTGTTTTTAGCTGAATAGAGGAATAATCTGCTAAATACTTTAATTCAACATGCGATACATGCAAGTTTCTGTTTTTAACCGGAAAAATATACGGAAAAACTTGATGAATAAGATGTGCCTTAGGGTTTATGCCATAAAGATTGGCATTTTCACACATAATATCATTGATAATAAGGATATTGTGCCCGGTAAAATAGGTGATTTTTTCAGGGTTAAAAATATCGATTTTATGTAAGAGTAGAAGAAGTTGGGTCTGAAGTCTTTTGGTAAATGCGTCTAAGTAAGACTTATTTGCAGGATTTGATAACTTTAAGGGGCTGTTAATTTTATAAAAGTTTTTAATCTCATTATTAGCAAGGTTCTCCAGCTCCTTTTTAATAACGCCTGCAAAAATATTAATTCTATCGATTTGATTTAGCGCATCAATTGAAAAGTCATCGGTGTTAATCTTCTTTTCGCGTTCATTTTCAGTTTTACTAAAGTCGATTTTTTCTTTTTTAATCTTTTTTAAGTACTGCTCTTTAAAGATAGTGTTTTGGTATTTAATATCCTTAGCTAGTGGATGATAGCCAATATTCGGAAAAGAATAACCATTAAGCGCTAATTTAGCTAAGATTATTACTATATTTTTTCGAGTATTTTCATCTTGGGGAGGGGTGAGCTGACTATGGGCAGTATATAACGCATTTATTGGTAAGGGATGACTTATAGAATAAGTTAAACATTGACGTAAATAATACGCTCCTTCAGCAGGTAAAATTAAGTTATCAAGAAGTTCTACTAAGATATCTTTTTGGTTATTATTGATTAGCCCATCTTTACCAACTACGGCAAATAATCCTTCAAAGATATGCATTAACAGGGTGTAGTTATTAATTTTTTGCAGGGCAATATTAAGGCGATATTGCTTAGCCGCAGTACTACTGCCAGTTGTATTACTCCTTTTAGCCTCCACAATATCAGGATCGCTCATAATATCAGGAGTAGGGGTGAGCACAATGGTTTGCTCAAGCTTAGGGGCAATAGGGTTGCCAACTGGAATTACAGTTAAACCTTGTTCTTTTAAGAGGGCTTTGGTGATAATGTAGGTTTGAGGAGCTTCGGTCTCAGTAGGAATCACAATCCCTAAAATTCGTAAGATTTCCTCAAAACTCAGGTTATTGCCACCATTTATGGTTTGGACTTTGGCTAATTTTTTAAATTGATTAATTAAGTTTAATGGCCTTGGTGAGATGTTAAAAAGTTCGCTTGCAGAGTAGGTTTTTGTAGAAAAATATGATGAAAACTTGGAACTAATCATAAAGCCACCCCAAAATTTAATGAGCCGATATTATACCATTTCTAGGGAGGGCAATATAGTTGAAAGCTTATAAATATGTGCTAAGCTAACAAAAAAAGCAATTAAAAAAGGAGATAGCAGAGTTTTTGCATATCTCCTTTTTTGGGTAAAACATTTAGTTAGTATTTACTAAAAGTTCTTAGAACTTTTTACCTTCATGATATGAATTATCGTGAACGCCTTCCACTGCACGCCCTGAAGGGTCTGCCATGTTCTTGAAGTGTTCATCCCATTCAATAGCTTTTGGTGTTGAACAGGCTACACTCTTACCATATGGTACAGTCATAATGGCTGATGATAATGGGAATAATTCCTCAAAAATAGAACGGTAGAGGTATGCTTCCTTAGTTAATGGAGTATTAAGAGGGAAGCGGCTCTGAGCTTGAGCAAACATCTGATCGGTAACTTCAGTTTCTGCATAATCGCGTAAAGAATCGATCCAGGAGTAACCTACGCCATCAGAGAACTGTTCTTTTTGACGCCAGATAATTTCTTTAGGTAAATAGCTTTCAAATGCCTGACGAAGGATATGCTTTTCGATCTTACCATTGCCACACATCTTATCTTTTGGATTTAAACGCATTGCAATATCTACAAATTCCTTATCAAGGAATGGTACACGACCTTCAACCCCCCATGCTGCTAATGACTTATTAGCTCTTAAGCAGTCATATAAATGGAGCTGGTCAAGTTTACGAACAGTTTCTTCATGGAATTCTTTAGCATTTGGAGCTTTATGGAAGTAGAGATAACCACCAAATAATTCATCGCTACCTTCACCTGATAATACCATCTTAATGCCCATGGCCTTAATATAACGAGCCATTAAGAACATTGGAGTACTTGCTCTAATAGTAGTTACATCGTACGTTTCAATATGGTAGATAACATCACGTAACGCATCAAGACCTTCTTGAATGGTAAAGTGAATTTCATGGTGAATAGTACCTATGGCATCAGCTACAACTTTTGCCTTAGCAAGATCCGGAGACCCCTTTAGACCAACAGCAAAAGAGTGAAGTTGTGGCCACCAAGCAGCGCTCTTACCATCATCTTCAATACGATTTGAGGCAAAGCGTTTAGTAATGGCAGAAATAACAGATGAATCTAAACCACCTGATAATAATACGCCGTATGGCACATCGCACATAAGCTGGCGTTTAACAGCGTTTTCAAGGCCTTGACGAAGTTCATCAACACTTGAGGTATTGTCTTTAACGGCATCGTAATCCATCCAATCGCGCTTGTAATATTTCACGATTTCATTGCCGTTTTTGCTATAAAGGTAAGAACCTGCTGGGAACTCTTTCACAGTTTCACAGCAATCTACAAGAGCCTTCATTTCAGAGGCTACATATAATCTACCTTCATGATCGTAACCTATGTAAAGTGGAATAATACCTATATGATCACGACCGATTAAATAGCAATCTTCTTTGGCATCATAAAGCACAAAAGCGAATATACCATTGATATCATCAAGGAACTTTTCTTTCTTTTCTTCATAAAGAGCAAGAATAACCTCACAGTCAGAACCTGTTTGGAAGGTAAAATCGATAGTTAAATTCTTTTCGAGTTCTTTATGGTTATAGATTTCACCATTAACAGCAAGTACATGAGTGTGTTCAGGATTATATAATGGCTGAGCTCCATTATTAGGATCAACAATTGATAAACGTTCGTGAACTAAAATTGCTTTATCACAGGAGAATACACCTTCCCAATCAGGACCGCGATGGCGCATTTTTCTGGACATCTTGAGTGCATCTTTGCGTAGAGTTGATGCTGTATCATCTTTAATATCTAAAATCCCAAATACTGAGCACATAAATTCCTCGGTTAACTTTTGATAACCTGGTTTGATAGGTTATCAGCAAATGTAAGTAACGCTAATTTATTACCTTCTACATTTTTTACTTGGTAAAAATCGATGTTTTAGCAACAAAGCGTAGAAGATCTTATTTATAGCTTCTTGTTTTATTATTGTTGCTACATATGTCATGTCTAAGGAGAAATAGATGGGTACTGCGTTATCGTTAAAAAACTATTTACTAAGGATACAGCATGTTAGCATGGATAGTTTTTATCTCCTAAAAAAACGACGGAGTAGTCAAATTACTTTTGTTTAATTTTAAGGTCTTCGCCATGCTACTTTACTAGGTGATTATCTTGTAAATAGCATAGTAAAATAAGGCTTTTTAATAATATCAGTTGTTATCTTGTAATACAAGTATTGTTTTAGATTTTTTCGTGTTCCTGTAATATTTAAAAAAGCTTTATGTAAAAGGTTACAAAGTAACTAAAAAGCCTTATTTTTCAGTAAGTCTATTCTTGCAGAATTGATAAAGTTTACTGATAAAACCCTGGGAAATTAGTAACCCAAGCGTAATTAAACCACACCCTATAAAGCCTTCTAGGGTAAGCATTTCACCAAGGAGTAAATAGGCAAATAAAATAGTTATTGAAGGAGTTGCGTAAAGGTAAATAATAGTAGGCACGGCACCTATGGATTTTACGGCATAATTCCAGCTGGCAAAGCATAAAGCAGATGCTCCAATCCCTAAAAATAGCATATAAGTTAAGTTTAAAGGATTGGCAAAATTTGCTAAAGTCACATTTTCTATCCCTGAAAAAAGCGCAAAAGGTAGAATAAAAATAATGCCATATAAGAAGGTTCTACGTGTTACTACAATGGCGTTATAACCATAGTTATTAGTTTTTTTAGTAAGCACCGAATAAAATGACCAAATAAGACCTGCAAGTACTGCTAAGATATCACCAATCGGATGAAAAGCTAAATCAGCTGAGCCTTTTACACTTAAAAGAACAATCCCTATAAATGATGCAAAGAACCCTAAAAAGAAGGAGATAGTGAGTTTTTCACTTGAACCATAAAAGATTTTAGTAGTAATAGCCGTAAAGAGTGGGGTAATTGCTAAGATAATACCAACATTACAGGCAGTAGTTTTGGTGAGGGCATAATTTTCAGTTAAAAAGTAAAGGCATACCCCAAAAAGTCCTGCCAGGATAAAATAAGGCTCTCTTTTAAAGTCAAATCCCATACCTTTTGGCCATAACAGCTTTAAGGTAATTATTCCAATTACAAAACGAATTAATAGAATTTCAGTTGGGGTAAAAGTGTTTAAGAGATATTTAGTTGCTATATATGTTAAGCTCCACATTGATACTGTGAATATAGCTGCTAAGTGTCCTGTTATCATTGGGATATTCATAGATTTCTCCAACTAAAAAATTTGTGCGTAATATACCCCTAAAATAAAAAAATTGCTATACGGAAAGTATTGGGCAATAGTATGCCTACTATTGCCCAATATAAGAAAGACAAACGTTAATCTTAAAGCTTAGCCTAAGGTTGGATCTAAGTTAGCCAAGTTCTTGGTTAATACCTGATCAGCTCTAGCAATAACTGTGTCTACTAGCTCTTTAGTAAATGTTAACGGTGGTTCTATACGAATGGTTTTAGCATTAATTAAAGTACCAGCAACCAGTACTCCACTTTCAAACATGCCCTTTGCAAAATCATAGCCATAGTGGTTATCATGAAATTCAATAGCCATAAGCAAACCCTGACCACGAACTGTTTCAATTAGTTCTGGATATTTAGAGGCTAAACCAACTAAGCCATCAAGAAAATAACTACCAATATTAGCTGAGTTTTCTACCAGGTTATTTTCGATTAGCTCATGAATTGTAGCTATGCCGGCAGCGCAGGCTAATGGGTTACCACCAAAGGTTGTGGTATGTAAGAATGGGTTTTTAAAGAGGATGGAGAATACTTGAGTACTACCTAAAGTTGCTGCAATAGGCATAACGCCACCACCTAAAGCTTTTGCTAAGCAAAGTAAATCAGGTGTTACGCCATAATGTTCACAGGCAAACATTTTACCAGTTCTACCCATACCTGTCTGTACCTCATCTACTATCATTAAAGCGCCGTATTCATCACAAAGATTACGAATACCACGCATATAATATGGAGGAGGAACGTTTACACCACCTTCACCTTGTACAGGTTCAACAATTACAGCTGCAACATCGTCACCTGTATTTTTACATGACCAGAATACATCACGCATAGCCTCAATATCGCCATACGGTACATGACGCCAGTTTGGTACTAATGGACCAAACGGCTTTCTGAAAACAGCCTTTGAGGTTGCAGATAATGCACCGGCACTTTTACCATGAAAGCCCCCGATAGTTGAAATAAATGTTTGTTTGCCATGAGGGTTTTGGTAGGCACGAGCTAGTTTTATGGCACATTCTACTGATTCTGTACCACTATTACCAAAGAAACAGTACTGTAAATCACCTGGAGCCAATTCTACTAACATCTCGGCAAGTAAAGCGCGTAGTGGATCTAAAAGCTCTTGTGAATGAAGTGGTTGTTTTTTCATTTGGTCTTGCACAGCTTTAAGTACTGTTGGGTTACGATGACCGACATTAAATATCCCAAAGCCACCAAGACAATCAATATATTCTTTGCCAGCTGTGTCCATTAATGTATTAGCATCTTTAGCTTTCCATTCAATAGAGGCAAAAGAACCGCCATTAGTTACAGATTTTCTGTATTCTAAGAAGCCTGGGTTAATATTATATCTAAAACCTTTAATTACCTCGTCATGCAACCAAGATGCCTCATCAGCACTTAAATCTTCTTTACTGATAATATCTAAGGCCTTATTAGACATTTTTAGCACGTTTTGAACAACATCCATAAAAAGCTCCTAATTTATGGGCGCTTAAAAACCTCGGAACAATAAGCGGTGTCAGTTAAGACACTATATTTTAGTTTTGTTTTTGTTATGTAGCTAAAAAGAACTACATAAGTTTCTGACTAAAAACCATCGCAAGTAGATTGGTGAGGTAGATGGTTTTATTTTTCGTAAAAGGCACAGAGTCCTTCATTTATAAATAAGAGTGCAAACTAAAAAAGTTTAGACTATTATAATGATTTTGCATCACTGTATTTAGCAGTTTTTATGCCAAGGTAATTCTGTAAAAAGTGTATATGATTAGTAATATTTTGGTTAAGAAATGGTGCAGGTAGCTTGTTTCCTAGTGCAAAAAAAGCATTGCTGGCAAATTTGGGGCAATTATTTTAAGGGTAAAAAAAACATCTAGCCTAAGAATGATATTTTTAGGCTAGATTAAGGTTATCTAGTAGTGCATTTAAGAGAGCTTAACCCCTTAGCTAAGGATTGAGCTTTAGCTAAGTCTGAAGGATCAGTAAGAAGTTTTTTTATACCTTCAAGTTTTTTAAAGTTTTTCGAGGAAATCTGGCAATTAGCAAAAACATAGTAATAAGCATAACTTTGGATTAAGTTAATATATTCTTTATCGCTAAAGTAAATATCAGATAAAGAAGAAAAAGCTTTGGCATACCCTTGCTGAGTGAGCTCTGTTAAAATCATAATCGCTTTTTGTTTATCTTGTTTTACGCCATTACCATGATAGTAATCAAAACTTAAATAAAAACCTGCATCAGAACTGCCCTTTGCATAAAGGGCGCTTAATTCCTCATGAGCTTTTTGGGCATCAAAAGGAATAATTTTATTAAGAGCAGGTGTGCCTTTAGCTTTGGCAAGTTCAAATTGGGCAGGAATGTCGCCAAGCTTGGCTGCTTTTTCAAGATGGGCAATGGCATCTTTACCTGTTGCTAGGACGGCATTTTTGTAATAGTAGCTTAAACCTATTTTGCCTAATTCACGCAGTGCAGGAGGGTAATTAAATTTAGCGGCTTTATTTAAGTTGCCAATATAAAGACTTAAATTAGCAGCAGTACCAATCCCCTCATAGTAAATATTAGCTAAGGTGAAGTAGGCAAGCTTGTCGTTAGTTGTATCAGCAACAATTCGGCATACCTTTAAAGCTTCTTTATCTTTTTGCTCATAAAGCTTAGTACAATCATTAAGAGTGTAGCTTGGGGTAAGATTATCATCGGCATGTGACTCTAATTCAAAGACGATCGCAAGACCAATGATTAGAAGGGTAAATTTAAATACAAAAAGCCATAAAGATTCATTCGTAAAATCAGAGGCAACTTTATATTGCGACTTGTTTTGGGAATTTCGTTTGCAGGATTTATTGTTATTATTTTTATAATTTACTTGTTCGCTCATAATGAGATCTGAAATCTTCTAATAATATTAAAGTAATCAGTTTTAATAAAGGTTTTAAAGGTAGGAAAAAAGATATCTTTCCTTAAGAAGATCTTAGCAAATTTCTTCATAAAAACAAAATTATTAAGTTTATCTTATTAGATCTTTTTACAATCGTTCACATTTTTCCAAAACTCTTTATGTTTAAGGTGTGCAAGGAGGTGTAAAAAACTTAAAACTTGCCTAAAAAATGTTTTTTTAATGACATACTCCCCACGCATAAATGCGGGGGTTTCTAGTATCAACAAATCTAGCCTACTTTTGTAGGTCTTACA